>URUZ01000048.1 GCA_900551225.1 uncultured Clostridium sp. | reverse complement strand
CCTCCATATATGGCAATCCGGTCCGCCACCTTTTTCCTTCCCACTGCCAGCAGGCCCCGGCAGATCACCCCCTCCCGCTCATAAGCTTTCCCCCTCCACCGTATGTCATGGATTTCATACGCGGAAGTCCCTAATCCTGCTTCTGCTAAAAGATTTTCCCCTATATCCGGGGGCAGATTACCGTTATCCAGTTTGAACAGGCTGTTCCCAAGCAGGAACATTTCCCCGTCACAAGCCTCTGCCTCTGCCTCCAGCTTAAAACCATTGACCCAGCGCTCATTTTCCAGAAATTGGGACTGGAGCGGAAGCATCACCCGATGCCTGCTGCCCGTAACCGGGTCCACTGCCACAGCCGCCGCCGCGAAAGGGATGCTTTCCCCGTTTTCCATATTCCGGTACACCACGCGGTGTGAAATGTCCACCGTTCTGCCGCTTATCCTGGCGGGGACCGTTTCATATGCGGCCAGTGCATAGGCCTGGCCATCATGTAAAATTCTGGATTCCGGAATATGATGTTCCGGAGAATCTGTAAATGGCGGGGACATGGTTCCGTAGAACGCCTGTTCCTCAGCCGGAACCTGTACCTGCTCCTCCTGTACCTGCTCCTCCTGTACCTGCTCCCCCTGTACCTGCTCCTCCTGTACCTGCTCCTGCACCACCTCCTTCAGCCGGTACTCACTGCCGCCTACCATCCTGAACTCCGGGAACTCCTGGTAGGTATCGCTGCCTGCCGTCTGGGCTCTTATGTCCACATACACTCCAGCCTCTGCAGTGCTGCAGAACAGACCCAGCCCCAGAAGCAGCACTGCAGGAATCAGCAGCATTTTCCGTCCCCATTTACGCCACAGGCAGACAGTGAGTCCCAGAAGGGAGACAGTGAGTCCCAGCAGGATTAACGATAACGGTGTGTAATCCCCAGTTTTTACCAATTCAGGCCAGCCTGACCCAGGTACATCCCAAAATGCCCCGCCGTCCAATTTACCTGCTTTGTAAAACACTGTGATGCGGCCTATCTTCTTCTCCGCCTTGAAATTATAAACAGTGGTATTGCCAGTGACCGCTCCGTTCTCTGCCACTGTAAACAGACAGGCTGTATCTGACCGCACATAGCCCTCCGGCGTCTCCAGCTCTTTAATCTCATAATCTCCCGGCCCTGGCGGACAGAACGTCATTCTGCCGTCCTCACCAGTCACCCCCTCATATACACTGTCTCCCTCCGGCAGGGACAAGATCCTGAGTCTGGCGCCGGGCAGACCCTGGCCGGTGATCCCATCTGATTTCTTAATTTCCACCACAAGCCGATGGTTGACCACCTCATATGTCCCTTCCGCCACCTGGCCGCTGCTGACCGTAAAGCTGTATACCTCCTGGCTGGCCGTATACCCTTCCGGCACTTTGGTCTCCCTGAATATATACGTGCCATTTTCAGGCTTTCTGATCCTGAACACGCCTCTGTAATCGCTGACCGACGTCCCCATCACAGTTCCATCCTGGTGGTAAAATGTGAACTCGGCACCGGGAACGGGCCTGTGATCCATATCCACCTTTGAAAATGTCACATAGTCAGTTCTGGGCTTCTCCGGCGTATCGCCGCCTGAAGAGCCTTTGATGTAGTTTGCATAGCAGAAGACCTGGGTCTCATGATCCGCTGCCTCCACCTGGATCTCCAGTTCCGCCGCCCGCCTGTAGCCTGAGGGGGCTTCCAGTTCACGGATGACGTAGGTTCCTGCAGCCAGTCCATAGAACAGCCTGCCGCCGGTATCCTGGGACGTCCACTCATCAATAATAGACTCGTCCGCTTTCCGGATCAGCTGGAGCCTGGCCCCCGCCAGCGGCCTGCCTGAGGTTCCCACTGTTTTCTCCACCTCCACCGCTGATGTGTAGTTGCGCATAACCAGATAAGGGATCTGGGTCATACCGTCATTTATGGTAAACTCAATGGGTTCCGCCAGGAGTTTATATCCCTCGCCCGGCGTCTCCAGCTCCACCAGCCGGTATTGCCCTGCCTTCAGTCCTCTGCTGTAATGGGTCTGTAAAGTGCTGACCCAGCTGTCCACTATCTCCCAGGCTCCCTGGTCAGGCTCCTCCCCCATCTGACGTTCAATCTGCAGGCGGGCGCCTTCCAGCATCTCCTCCGTATCGCCGATCACCTTATCCACCTTCACCCGGTTGGAATCGTTGGCCGGATTATAGTCAGAATAGACAACTGATGTCTGGTCATCCACGTACAGAAATTGAAATTCATAGGGTTTCAGGGTCAGCATATAACCTGGTGCCGGCTGGATTTCCTCGCACACATAGGTGTAGGGTGCGAAATGTCCACCCGCATCCATATATCCTATGGGCTGTTCTGCAAAGCGGGCCTCTCCCCGTATATCTGTCACAACCGTCTCACAGTCCTGCCCCAGGGTCTGGTTAAATAGTTTAAATACCGCCCCGGTCAGCTTCATATCCGGCTCATCCCCATCATGCTTGACAATTTTAAGCACGCCGCCTGGAATCTCATCCATCATCTCCACCCTCTGCACCTCTTTGGTATCCCTGATTGTAAATGGAATTTCCACAGATTGTAAAAAACCATAAGGTGTTATTGTCTCAACCAGTATATAATCCCCCTCCGGAATATAATCGATTACGTGTGGTTTCAGGTCTCCAACGTCAAAGCCCGGGGGGATATTCCCATCTGTTTTATCCTGGGCCGTGTAAGCGCCGTCGCTGCCGGATACCCATTCCGCGGTCATATTCTCATACTGCCCCTCCTCAGCCGGACGGCGTATCACCAGGGGCCTGTCCGCGGCAATGCCTTCTGCGCCGACGGGATAGACCGCCAGCCTGGCTCCGCTCACTTCCTTTCCCCCGGTCACATTCACTTTGGATATCTCCGCCCTCAGCGGCTGGTCACCCATACCAGCTTTCTGGATCTCTTCAAGATGCCCCCTATCCTTAACTTCCATGATCTGAGGCGGGGCAGTTGCGTAGCCATCCGGGTTTTCCGTCTCCACCAGCACGTAATAGCCGGAGGGCAGGTATTCCAGCCGCACAGTCCCGTACTCCGTGTAGTAGAAGCGTCCCTGGGCAGTGTTGGGAATGGGTCTGAAGGTATAGTCATACTTCATAATCGGATTGCTGCCCGCAGCGTCCGGCTCCAGACGGCCCGTGGCCGCAACCTCCTGGCCGTCTCTGTAAGTAGCCGCCCGGAATGTCATAATCTCATCATCCGGGTCATATACCGGACCGCCGTTTTCATCCATCATCGGTGTGCCCGTCTCATCCACCCATGCCACATACAGCGATAAATATGCCTCGCTGTCCTGGTACATCACATCCTTATTTTTCGTATCATATTTGCGGATATCAATGGATGTGAAATCATCTTCCATCACAAAAGTCTGTACATTTCCCGTCTCCAGTACATCGATTGAAGCGGAGGCTGACTGCACATACCCCTGTTCATAGGGACACACCGTCTCTTCCAGCACATAGGGGCCTGCAGGAATGTGATCAATCCAATGGGGTTCTGTTGTGGAGATGGGATCCCCGGCCACCAGCTGCTGGTTCCCACGATCATCATAGAGGGTTCCGCTGATCCAGCCGGCATACCGCTCCCCCTTCACGTAATTTCCTCTCTCATCCCGCAATGCCTGTCCATCCTCATCCAGCCTGGCTCTGTAGAGAGTCATTGAGGCGCCCTGGATCTCCCGCTGTGTCCGTACATCGATCTTGGCAAATGCTGTTTTTGTAAATACATCCTGCAGGAAATACTTCTGGGTCTCCTCCGTATCCTCTAACAGCAAGCCAATATATTTTGACTGGATATACCCCTGGTCATAGGGCACGCCCTCCTCCTGCAGAATATAGGCTCCGAAGGGCAGCCGTGTGATCTCATGTACGGCCCCTGCTGTCTCCGGCTCTCCGTCAGGCGCAAAACTGCTGTCCGTTGTCCACCGCTCATCCTTCAGTACCGTTTGGCCCTGCTCATAATAGATGGGCAGCCCATTTTCATCATCCACAGATGCCTTGCCGGGATACAGCGTTTCTGCGCCTCCGTTCTGACTGACCTGGACCTGGCGCACCAGTTCCTTTCTTCCCTTCCCGTCCACGGTATAGGCGATGACCCGGCCGTAATCATCATAGACATAGGCCATGCCTGTCTCGGAATCTGCATAGCAGACAACATTTCCCCTGGGGTCCAGGATCTCCAGTTCCCCTGTTTCCGCATTTTCCTGTTTGTACGTCCCTGTCAGATCATAGAAGAATAAGTTCACCGGATCATTATCAACATCCATGGAATCCCAGATGTCAAGACCTGCCGGGCCGGAGTCCTTTCCAGCAATACGGATCTCCTTACGGGTTCCTGTATTGGTGTTCCTGATTTCTGTTACCTTTCCGTTCTCATAGACAGCTGTCACACCCGTGTATACATGGTCGGCTGTTTTCTCAATCTCAATGCCCCGGTAGAGCGCCAGCACAGCGTCCGAAACGGAAGTCTTGAAACGGATTCCTTTTCCTGTAAAGGTGCCGTCCAGTTGGTAGAGCAGCTTGACATGTTCCATGGCCTTAAGCTGGTTCTCCGTCCCCTCCACTATCTCCTCCGAATACATGTCAAAGGCCTTGGTGACAGATCCTACCCATTCCTGAGTCTCCGGGTCATAGGTGATATCACGCACATCCCCCCGTTCTTCCAGATATTCTTTTCTGCCCCTGACCTGGTATGTCAGCAGATCTCCGGCATCATTGGCCACCACTTTTTTGTCAAATCCTCCGCTGGCTTCGGTCTGCCCCTGCTGGTCCGTAATCTCCAGCCCATTCACATTGCCGACCAGGGAATCACCGTCCTCTACCTTGTAGATTTTGATACGGGATGGGTAATCCTGCACTATAATCTGGCTTACGGTTTCCGTCCGGAACTTGTTTGTCTCACCTGTAACAGGGACCGCTATCTGATACTGCATGGCGGGAATGCGTTTCCAGCCATCTGTTGTTCCATCCGGGCGGCGCTGCTCCCCGTAGTAGCCCGCACCGTCTGCATAGACCTCAAATGCCACCGGCCTGCTCTTTGTGTAGCCTTCCGGGGCCTGGATTTCAACCAGCACATAAGCGCCCGCGCCCAAGGGCTTGTATGTCTCAATATAGCCCACCGTCTCCTTGCGGATCTGCCCGTCTGCCACCACTTCCCGTACGGTTGAGTACGCCTTAAATATTCCGGTTTCATTACCGTCCCGGTCCTCCTGCATGATCAGCTGGCTTTCATCGTACATGGGAATCCTGTTCTGGTCCAGACGCACAGGCAGATCATCTGTGCTGCTGTTGGACGCCCCAACCCGGGGATACAGCACTTTATTTCCCATGTTATCCCGCACCACGCTGCCGTCGGCGTCCACGGCCTCGCCGAACAGGACTTTACCGCTGCCGGATACTGCGTTAACCCCTGCCTTTTCCACATCACGCTTGGCCGCATAGATCTTGAATAAAGCCCCGGTATGGAGGATGTTCTCACCTGTCTCCGCGTCCAGCTTCTCGATTCTCAATTTGGAGGAGTAGTATTTATTCTCGAAATCTTCCGTGGCATAGGCCACAAAATTAAAATCCTTTCCACTTCCCGAGGGAATCAGGGTTTCCACATTCCCTGTGTCCGGATTAATCCTGTCTGCAGCCGGTTCCAGAATAGTCCACGGCACTAACATGGCGGCATATTTACCGTCAATGGCTGTGCTGACCCCAGTCATTGTGGCCACGCCGTCCCGGATCTCCATCTCTCCGCTGTCCGTCTCATTTCCATTATAGATGACTCCGTCCATCGTTCCCCCATACTCACTCCGGGATATCGCACCGGTGATGTCTCCCGCCTCTGCGCCCGGCTTAAGGCCGTATTTGTAAATCACAAAATCACCGTCATTCCGGTGGGCCTGAATGATGTGGGTTTCTTCATTGAACCGGATCTTGTACTTGCGGACCAGGTCCTCCGGCGTATCGGCGGCGCGATAGAAATAGTATGGATTTCCATAATCACTGTTGACCGTCTCCTCCCCGGTGTTCCCATCCGCACTGATGTCCGGGGCAAATGGAACCACCACCTCCTTTGGGAAATCCTTATGGTAATGGCGGTTTGCCAGTTCCCTGTCTGCATCCGCGGCTGTCTGCTCTGCAATCACATAGGTGCCGTATGGAACCATGATGGAGCTGTTATAATAGTCATCTTTGCCATTTTTCGTATTACACTGCAGGGTGGTTTTGTCCCCGTCACTGCCGCCTCCGGCATCCCTGTCCCAGGCAATAGCAAGCTTACGGTCAAGGCCCTCAAAAATATCCAGGTATGCATCCGCTTCCTGTTTCACCTGCTCCATAGCCCTGGCGTATGCGAGATCGCTGTTAAGCCCCGGATTCTCCGCCAGGACAGACTTTTTACGCGCTGCAATATCATAGTATTCCGCGGCAAATTTTTCCGATATAAAGTCATCATTTATTCCATGGCGCAGTTCCACGGCATACAATGCATCAAAAAACTTCTTGTAATTGTAGGTCCCATCTTCATTGCGTTCCAGCAGCTGTGTGCCCCCGCCATTTTCCGGCGGCATAAAAACTCTCTGGACATCTCCCTTAAAATCAGGATTCCAGCACTCCTCGGATATGATGTTTCCTTCATGATCAATGTAGATTGCTTCCAGATTTGTCTTTAGATATGCTTTAAACTTGAACTGGTTTAACAGCTTTGTCCCCTGTGATGAGGCTCCACCGTTAAACAGGCCCAGAAAGACGGTCAATGGATCGTTATGAATCGATCCATAAGTATTTACATCATCATAAGACGCCTGGGAAATGTCCTTTGTGATGCGGATTGGCTGCTTGATGATTCGCTCCAGTACCTGTAAGGGCATGTCCCTGGTACCTCCGTCCTGAAATACCATAAACTGGCCGGGATATACCAACCTCTGGGATACAATATAGCTTCCGGCTTCGAACTCCGCAGCGGCTGCATACGCAGATACTCCGGCTCCGGCCTTTTCCACCAGATATTGGTTATAATACATGGTTTCGCCTTCATGCTCGATTGTGGTCCGAGCAGTCACTGCCCGGAATCTTGTGTATTCAGGATCTGTCCTATTATCCCAGTCCGTCTCATTTTCCATGTGAACCGTATAATTGCCGGTTCCCGGATCATAAGAAGCAGTCACCGGCTCCCGGGTTTCCCTGTCCACCTCCTGGGTGTAGTCTGCATAAGTATACACCCGCTCCATCACGGGAACCGGCTGGCCATCCGGCCCCAGAAGCGTTTCCCCTGGCGCATATGTCTCATAAGAAGGCTGATAGACCCCCTGGATCAGGCCTTCCAGCTCCTCGCCAAATATAACAGCCGCCTCTGCCGGGATCTCACGTTTCAACTTGACTGAAGCGGTCTGCGCCCCCAGAGAAAAGCCGCCTTTTTCATATCCGATCCAGTAATGGGAATCCTGTGGGCCGCTGTCAACATTCATGGATTTTCGGATATAAAGGGCCTGGTTCAGCGCATCATAAAATGCCGGATAATTCTCATCTGCCTTTGAGTAATCGTAGTACAAGCGGGCAAACACCGCCCCATTTTCCTCATATATGGACTGAACTGTCCCGCTGTCCCACGCATTGTTCAGCACAAACCAGTCCAGAATCTCTGTACCTGCATCCGCATTGATAGATCCGGCCAGCTCCAGGTTGTGCCATGGGGCGCCGTCCTCCTCTGCGATCTCCTTGTAACCGGCCTTTTTCAGCATCCCATTGATTTCTTCCCGGAGATACTCATAATCCCCCACCGGTTCCTGCCACCGGTCAATGTTCTCCGGCTCCACGTCCCCTTTGGGATACCCGCTCAGCCGGAAACGGTATCTCACGGTCTCTGCCTGGGGCTTTGTCTCATCGGACGCTTCCTTGACAATAGGGCTGCCATTTTCATCCGTCTTGAACTCACCGCCCTGGGCTTTCTGGTAAATCACATTACCGGCCTCGTCCTTCTTGGGCTGAAGGCTGCTCCCTGTAATCGTCTGCAGGGTTTCAGAAACGCTCTCAACGGACATCTGATAAAATGTTGTATTCTTCGGATACCCGGTCACCACCACATCATAGCCGTCCTTGGTCTTGTAGCTTTGAACCGTAAAATCATTCCAGGACCCATCGGCATCCATGTTGTTATTATCGGACAAGCCCGCGCTTATCTCCGCCTTACCGGCCTCCCGGACCGTGGTGATCCCTTCTATATTCCGGTTGGACTCAGCCCCGGAAATGCCGTGGACCGACAGTTCATACCCCTCAGACCTGCTCAGCTCCATCACATAATAGCTCCCCAACAGCAATGGCCGGCCAATCCACTGACTGCCGTTTTCTAAGGTATAATTGGGATAGGTTATCACTCCAAAGCCCAGATTTGATGAGGTAATGGCTGAACCGTTGTAGAGATTCTCCGGGCCTGTAGCCGCCTCCGGCGGATTGATATTGCCTTCCCCGTCCAGCCGCGTCCCCGGCTTCTCTGTAAAAGCCAGGAATGAAGCATCGCCATGTTGATCCGTAGCAGCCACTGCCACCAGGTCATTCTGACTGTATACCATGCCCGTCTTTCCATCCGGGTGCAGCAGGTCCTGGGAAGCAAACAAGCCGTAGACCGCCCCCTCCAGCGTCCCATCCCCCTGGCTCTGGCCATAACTGTTGTCCGGGTCTGCTTTATACAGTTCCAAATCCCGCTTGTTGATGTGAACCTCACCTTCTGTCCGGTGATCCCAGACTTTAAAGGTGTAGAGAATCTCCCCAGCGGCCCCATATCCCCCAGTACCAATAGAATCCAGGTCATCATCCACAAAATCCGGAAATTTATCGTTTATTTCCACATCATCGCTGTATGTACCTGTGAAAAATGCTGCTGCACGGCTGAAAAAGGCCGGCCCCCAGCTCTCTGATGGGGAGGCTTCTGTATTCTGCCCGTTCAGGATACCCGGCATGGAGGCAGAAGCAATTTTAACTTCCGGCTGCTCTATGGATTTCCAGGTGTAGCGGTAGTAACCTGGAATAACTTCATCCTCGGAATCCTCTTCACCGGAGTCCTCCTCATCCCAGCCATCCGTATTTTCAAAGTAGATCCACTCTGCCTCGCTGTTGCTGGCAGTTGGATAGTCGGCTGCCTTCCCTGTCCCTGACGACGCCTCGGAGCTGGTGGCGCGGTCCACCGTGGTCTGGCGGCGCACATCTTCCACTTTTCGCAGATCATCCAGTTCCAAGTTAGGGGACTTGACATTAAATGTGATCTGCCGGATCAGGCGGTTGGTCAGGGGAGCCAAGGTGAATCCCTCTATTTTGCGGGGTTCGGTTAATATCTTCTGGGATGGGGCGCGGCGGGCATTTCCTCCGGCCTGGGCCGAGGAGACCGTGACTGCCTCGATATCAGAATCATCGCGATGGACGCCGTGAAGTACATAGCCCGTCCGCGCGGTCTTTTCTTCCAGCTCATAAGAATACTCCAGGTTGATAAAATTCTCATAGGTCTCATCCCGGTCCGCCAGCATTTCCTCCTGGGCAGAATAATCCAGGTCCCTGTTTTCCTCATCCGCATTGCCCACATGAAAATCGCAGGTGTCCTCACACATCTCCTGCTGGGATATCCAAAGATCCATCAAACGTTGGTTTTCTGCCTCAGCCGCCTCAATCTCGCCCTCATTGGAACACTCCCCCGTCAGCTCATCATACTCCTCCTCCGGAACCTCAACCCACTCCGGCGCCGGATGGCCGGTGCAATAGGTCTTGCTATAGTTATAGGAGCGCGCGTCCCGATGAGCTGCATATCCGTTGGCGTCCGTGGTAATAGTGTCACAGATGTGCCGGCCTGAAGGCAGTGGGGAAAACCCATTATTGTAGAGGCAGCCGCTGCGGCCGTCCGGGCTGCCCTCCTCATATTTGTGTCCGCTAAGCTGACCCCTATCAAAATCTTCCCAGATATTGAAGGTAGTACCTTCCAGCCGCTGGTTCGTCTCCGCACAATATTTCTCCAGGTCGATGTTGTAGTTGGATTCGAAGGGCTCTGAGTGGCGGTAGGTTTCGAAGGTTACTGTGCCCTTAACATAGGGCGCGTAATTTACCGTAAAAGAAGCATATGCAGGTATATCGTCATTTGCAAATCGCCCTACTTGCCGTTGGTATATACTCTCAGTTCCCGGCGTGAAAATATACGCATAAAATTTAGTATTATTTCCAACTCCTAAAAGCTCTGATGACCTGATCTCACCACTGGGTTCTCCAGCTCCACAATACATAAATTTAATGGACTCATCAAGAATTTGATAACTCCAATTAGAGTCAGGAAGGCTCCAAACTGTGTTTTTAAGTTGTAAACATGAACTTATATCAAGAACCAAAACATACGTACCATCTTCAAGGGTCATCTTTTGTATTGATCCATTCCACTCAGGCAGACCTGAAGTGGCCGATCCGTCAAATTCTGCCAGTCCAACTTCTATGAAAGCTTTCATATCTTCGTATTCCGTCATAACCCTAGGATCATCCAAAACACTTGACAGCAATTTTTGTGCCTCTTTTTGAGCTTCCCAGTCTTCTGCATATCCCTCGACACATCCCCATATGTATACCTGGACAACAGCATATCTCACTTTATCACGCATAATTCCTGACTGCAGCCATTCATATGCCAGTGTAATTGGGACAAATTTATCTGATTCTCCCACCCCAGGAATTATTTCATCACTGGTGGCCGTATATATTTTATATGTAGACTGCGAACCATTAGGCATCCTTTTTCCAGGCTCTAAGCAAAATGTAGGCATTGCGTCTGCTGCCAGACCCTCTTGATAATACCCCATAGAATTGTGTGTCTTTCCAAAGACACTTAGGGTTCTGCCTTCAAAAATATTCAAACGTCTATATATATTTGTTGGATCTTCTGCTTTTACTGAAATATTTAAAGATACAATGAACAGAATACAAGCCAGAAGAAAAGCCAGGAATCTTTTTAACCGTTGTAATTTTTTCATTACTTCTCCTTTCTGTAAACAAAAAAGTGCTATTAGCTTATTGTCATTTCTGACTCGCCAATAGCACTTTAATATACTATTTTTTACTTAACAAATACCTGTACTATATAAACTCCATCTTCAGCTACACTTACACCAATACCGGTTACTTCAAATCTGTCATTCATCATTATAGCTTTATGGCCACTTGAATTAAGCCAGCCTTTAGTAACTGAGTGGGCAATATTTTCAGATGTGTCAAGTTTTTCCCAAGCAATATTTTCACCAATAAGAGAATAATTTATAGAAATAGCCGAGGTACAACTATCTCCATTCGGCCTAGTATGCGAAAATAATTCACTAATTTCCTCCGCCCTTAACATAGCATTATCCATTAATTCATCATTAACCGCCAGTTCTCCCTTGCCAGCTCTAGCTCTTTCTACATTTACTAGTTCCACAATGCGATAAGCCAACTCTTGTGGATCTATTTCAGCATAATCTACATCTGTATTAACTGATGTTTCAGTTGGATCACGGTAATCTATTACTTGTATATCACCCATATCTACAACCATTTCAAACGCCTTTTCAAAATCTTTTCCAGCCAATGTAGTGGTCTGAATAACCCCAAACTCTGTCATACAGCCATTCATATCTATTACCATTCCTTGAATTGTTGTATTTGATAACATATAACTGTCCGCTCCAAGATAATAACATTCAGCTATTCCATCATGGTTCCCATCAATCCAAGCCCACTGATTTACAGGGTAACTTCCATCATCGTTTTGCCACCGCCAATCATTTCCATCCTGCCGCCACTCCCCCGCACAAGCCGGAAATACCGCCACCACCATCATCGCCGCAGACGCAACCACACCAGCCAGAACCCTTTTAACCCATCTCCTCATCATATCACTCCATCCCTTCCACCTCTATCTAAGCTTCCCCGCCGGTAATTCCTATTTCATCTCCAGTCCGCCCTCCCCTTTCCGAATGGTTAATATATACCCAAAATGTGTATCCACTATTTCTACAATTAAAATCTTACCCTCATCTGCAGAATTTTTCCCCAGGAAAATCTGCTTTTCATCGTTTAAAGTAGTAATTATGAAGCCTTCCTGCTCCTGCAGATACGCTTCGTACTGTTCAATATCAGAGGCGCTGGTGCTTGACTTATATTCATATTCTTTTGTAGTCACTCCATTGGCGGTCCTAGTGGACACACTTACAATGTTCCTCTCCCCCACCGCTAATTTAACAGACGCAATCTGGTCATTTCCCAGGGTATAGTAATCTGCTTTTTTCTGTTTATTTACAATTGAGAACACGAATATCCCCACTATGATACATACTGCCACTGCCAGTGCAGCCACACCCCCAACAATAACCAAAATAATTTTAACCGATTTATCCATGCGTTCTCTCCAATTCTTTTATTTATCTTTAACTATGGCATACTTTTATTCAATTATCAATGTGCACCTGCTAATTTTCAAAATTGGGAAATCCATGATCTGGAACCGATACATGGAGCTGCGCAAATGCGCAGACAGAAACACAGAACTGTGCTACTGTAAATCATATTATATAGAACGCGCCGGGAATAATCAAGAGGCAAATAAAATTTACCCCACAAAAAACGCAGCCCCCGCCTTTCGGCCAGGAAGCTGCGCTCTCAGTATTTCAATATTATGGACGGAACCTGCTGTATGTATGGCCGCCCGCCATACCGCCTCTGAAAGAGGCCAGCTCACTGACGGTCACCAGCTGATATCCTCTGGCTGTCAGCTCCGGGATCAGCACAACAGCTGCATCTGCTGTGGTTCCGTAGATATCATGCATCAGAATAATATCCCCGTCCTTCACCTGACTCAGCACTGTGTCAATGGTTTTCTGAGCATTCCTGTGCTGCCAGTCTCTGGTGTCAATGGACCACATGATAGCTGGCACTCCCATACCGGCCAGCACCCCAAGGGAGGCCGCATCGTAATATCCGCCCGGCGGGCGCATCAATGTGGGAGCCACTCCGCAGATGGCCTGGATCTTCTGGTTGGTGGAGCTGATCTGGCTGGTGATGCCGCTGGCATTCAGCTTGCTAATGTATTTATGGTCATGTGTATGGTTGGCCACCTCACATCCCTGAGCCACCATTCTCTGAATCGATGCCGCATTGGCATTCACATTGGAACCCAGCATGAAAAATGTAGCTCTTCCGCCGTTTGCCTGCAAGCTGTCCAGAATCCGGTTGGTCACCGCAGCCCTGGGACCATCGTCAAAGGTCAGGGCAATCATGGGACGGGTTGGATCTATCCCTGCAGCTGTCGTCACAGGGTCTGCCGGCGCCTCTGCACCCTTGGCCACAATTCCCACGCGGATGCCGTCCACCCGAAGGCCTGCGCCCTCCTGGCCCGCCGGGGCTTCATTCATCGCCCAGTCGGTCCACGCGCCGTTCTGGAATACGCGGTAATAGAGATCATAGTTAACCGCTGAACTGCCTGTCAGCTTCATGCGGATTGACTCCAATGGCATCTCTCCGCTGGCACCGCCTGTCTCAGCTCCATCCTCCGCCCAGTCCAACCAGCCGGAACCGCTTAAATTAACCTGGTATGCAACGCCTACCTGGGCGCCCTCCGGTATATTGATCAGGTTGGCTTTCATGGCTGTAACCCAACTGCCGCCCGGTGCCTGAACCAGTGTATTGTCCGCCTTTGTCTCCGTCCAGCCCTGCTGGCGGAAATATGTACTATAATTAATCTGAAGCGGGTTCTGTGGCTGTGCAGGCTGTCCGCCTTCTGCTGCCTGTCCCGCATCTGCTGCCTGTCCGCCTTCTGCTGCCTGCCCCGCATCTGCTGCCTGTCCGCCTTCTGCTGCCTGGCCTGCATCCGCTGCCTGGCCGCCTTCTGCTGCCTGGCCCGCATCTGCCGCCTGGCCGCCCTCCGCTGCCTGCCCCGCATCCTCTGCCTGGCTCTGCTCCATTCCTGGGCCGCCTATTTCCTGATCTGACTTGGCTGCCCCCAGACCGGTGGAACCGGCCAGTGACGTCATTCCCGGCATTGCACACATCATGCAAGCTGCCAGGGCAAAAGCCAGCAGCTTGCGTTTTTTCCCAAATAATTTCATGTCAAATACTCCTCTTTACCGTTCTATTATAAGACAGATACCGCCGACGTTTACTATCGGTAGAATCCAAATACCTGTTTACACAGCTGATGATACTCCGCATAGTAAAAATGCTCTTTCAGCTCTTCCAGAGAATCAGCGACTCCCCAGTAATACCATGCATGCTGCGTCTTATCCTTCTCATTAAACCTTGTCCACACCTCATCGCCAAGCAGCAGGTAATCCCTGGCTGTACTTCTCATATTGCTCAGCTTATCACCTAAAGCCAGAATCTTTTCATCCCTGCAGGAAGTCCTCAGATGGGCCAGCGTGTATGCTTTCCGCTCTTTCCACGATTTGCTCTTATCCTCGCTCTCAGCCAGGACCAGCTCCATAACCCGCTGTCCGAACTGTGCTTTCAGCTCCTCGCCGGTCACCCCGGCATCCTCCACCACATCATGCAGCAATGCCGCTGCAATCATTTCCTCATCATTGGTAAAGCCAGATACAATTACCGCGGTTTCCATTGGGTGAACAATGTAGGGGATCCTTGATCCTTTTCGAAAAACGCCCCTGTGCGCCCGCTCCGCAAATGCAGCTGCTTCTGCAATCATCCCTCTGCTCCTTTGTGTTGTGGCATGTCCCTTTAGGGTTCCACTCCATTCTACCACACTCACCTGGCATTTTGAAGGGTCATTCTGCAAACTTTGGCAATTTTGAACTTGAACTTGTGGAATAGAACATTTTCTGATATGCTATAGGGAGTATTTTTTTGATCTTACAACAGGAGGATATTTATGAACCACCAATCATCATATAGAGCACCGCGCAACGAGCGTTCAATGTCCGGCGGCAGTTCCTATTCCAGCCGCAACAACCGCAATAAGAAGCGCAGCCCCTACACAAGGCGCACATGGAAGGACAATAAATTTCTGTTTAACCTGGTAGTTTTCGTGCTTCCATTTATCCTGATCAACGGCATAATCCTGTTATTTGCCACGTCCACACCCAAGATTGAACTGACCATCAATGATACAAAGGACTACAAGACACTGGACATTTCTTTTAAAGTAAAGTCCCTTCTGCCTGTTAAATCCATGACTGCCACCCTGGAATCCCAGGAACTGGAACTGACACGTGAGAAGAATACATACAGCGTCACCCTCGCCAGCAACGGTGTGCTGGATATTCAGGTCAAGGGCTGGAATGGAATGAATGCCTCAGTCTACGAGCATATCGCCACCCTGGATGACCGTCCGCCCACTGTCTCAGAGGATTACACCCTGGAGAACAATATTCTGTCCATCACCGTGGATGACATCCAGTCCGGTGTGGATTACTCCGCACTTTATGGTATTGACGCCAACGGACAGACTGTGAAACCCACTGCCACTGACCCGGAGACTGGGAGCATTGTGTTTGCCATGGATACCCCTTCCCTGACAGTGTACATCCAGGACTATGTTGGCAATGGGGTACAAGCCTCCTATTCCAGCAGAGTGGAAGGCCTGGACACCTCCAAGAACAATACTGATAATTCAGAATCCGCTGACGGCTCCGGCAATAACACCGCCGGGTCCTCCAATACAAAAGAAACACAGGCTAAAGAAACCACCAAAGCCAAAGAGACAACAAAGGCCAAAGAGACAACCAAAGCCAAAGAGACAACCAAAGCTAAAGAGACAACCAAAGCCAAAGAAACAACAAAGGCCAAGGAGACAACCAAAGCCAAGGAGACAACCAAGGCCAAAGAGACAACCAAGGCCCCCGAGACAACCAAAGCTCCCGACGCCCCAACGGCCCCTGCCACGTCACCGGTTGAGACATCCCCGCAAAGTCCGGGACTCACCCCTGACAGCCCGGATTCACCGGACGCAAACGCAGGAGAAACCGTTCCTACCATACCTATTGGCTAAACGCCATCACACACAATGTACCACGAGAAAGCCCGGCAGTCCAATGACCGCCGGGCTTTTTCTATTTTCGGAGGGTAGTATCATTTCCCCGCTGCGACAATCCGGTCAATGATATCCATATACTCCGAACAATATTTCTCATACATGGGGGACACTGCCTCCCGGAACCTGGCCTTCTCTTCAGGGGATAGCTCGGTGATCACACAGCCCGCGCTGCGGATCTTCTCCTCAGAGACCTTTTCCCGTTCCTGCCACAGCTGCCGCTCATACACAGCGGACTCCTGGGCGCAGGCCCTGATAATCTCCTGGTATTCAGGGGACAGCTTGCCCCAGGTAGACTGGGATACCAGCTGCAGCTCCGGCACACGGGTGTGCTCGTCAATGGTATAGTACCTGGCCACCTCGTAATGCCTGGTAGACTCATAGGAGGGCCAGTTGTTCTCCGCCCCGTCCACCTTGCCGGTCTGCAGGTTAGAGTACACATCCCCAAAAACCATGGGCGTGGGGCTTGCTCCCAGGGCCTCAATGGTATCTACCATCAGTTCCGATTCCTGAACACGGATTCTCATGCCCCTGATGTCCTCCAGCCGCTCAATGGGCCCAAGAGAATTATAGAAATTCCTGGCGCCCGCATCATACCAGGACAGAGGCAGCAGATTGGACTCGCCGAAGGAATTCAGGAAATCACCGCCGATCTCCCCTTCCAGCACCTTCCACATATGTTCCGGTCCTGTATATAGGTAGGGCAGCTGCAGCACATTCAGCTTAGGTACAAACTCTGCCAGCGGAGACAAGGAGACTCTGGCAAAATCCACTCCTCCGAACTGCATCTGCTCAATCACGGTTTTCTCATCTCCCAGTATCCCACCTGCATTGACCTGGATCTCGATCTTCCCTCCAGTTCTTTCCTCTACCAGCTCCGCAAATTTATAGGCGCCCTGGGTCGTGGGATAGTCCTCGGCCTGGTTCTCAGCATAGGTCAGCACAAACTCCGGAACCACGGCATCCGCCCTGGCCCGGCCAGAATTCCCGCAGGCTGCCAGAAGTACCGCCGCACCGGACAGCAGCAGAGCTGTCATTTTCATTTTCATATCAATCTGCCCCCTTCTCCCGGCTGCAATTCCACATCCTTTTTATCTTATGTCAACCGTTTACTCTGGAAACCAGATAATCATAAAATGCCGCCTTCTCCGTCCCCAGCACCCGGTTAGTAAACACAAAACCGTGGGTGGCATCGGAAAATACCACAATCATAGTTGGCTTCTTGGACACTTTCTTAATCTTGTTCCAGCTGATGCTGGAGCGTTTCCCGGAGAATACCACGTGCATCCCACTGTCGTCAAAGACCACCTCAGTATCCTGAGTGATGGCCGCAGCCTGTCTCCTGGCCTTTACATAGAGCAGAGAAGGCTGGATCACTGTAAATAGCAGGCAGCCCGCTGCGATCAGGCAGCGGTAAAACACAGGCGCCTCCTGCCATTTAGACACACCCAGCGCAATCATGGCAAAGGTGAATACCAGGTTGCACACGCCTGCCAGGGAGCCGTAGGTATAGTACATGGACAGCTGCCAAAGATCTGCCGCCGTAGTTTTGTAGGTATATTGATATGTCATTTTAATTACTCCCTTTCAATCACTTACATGATTTCTTATCCATTGCCAACAGACCACAGGCAAAGAGAAATGCGCCGTTGACCAGCAGAAACAGGATCGCCGCCCTGATCCCCAGGTGGTCGGCCAGCACACCGATTACCTGGGGCGTCAGTATCCCGCCCAGGGAGGAGATTCCCGTCAGCATGGACACGCCGATGGGCGCATTGCCAAGTGTATCCCCTACCACCGACATGGCTGTGGGAAATGACCCGGCCATTCCCAGGCCCAGAAGGCACAGGGACAGCACAGTCAGAGTCAAAGATCCGGACTGCACCAGCACCACCACCGCCGCCAGCTGTATGGCAGTGATCACCAGCAGAATCAGCCGTGGAGAGAACCGGCCGGAGATCTGGGCAATCACCAGCCTTCCAAGCACGATCATCACCCAGGTGATGGATACCATAGTGGAAGCCAGCGCAGCGCTCATTGCCCCTGAGTCCTGGAGATAAGTCACAAACCAGCCGTTTACACAATTTTCCAGTCCCATGTAGAAAAAGATCAGAAAGGTGATCACCCAGAATGTCCTCTTTTTCAGGAACCAAAGGGTTCCGCGGCTGTCTGTCTGCCGGTCCGCCTTTTGGATGCTGTCTCCCATCCCCCGCCGCTCAATCTGTGTAAAATCCATTGTAGCATAGGATACCACCATAACGCCAGCTAATAATGCCAGTATGAGGACTCCAACCCGCCAGCTAAAGCCCAGGCCCGCCAGCAGTGACATCATCAAGGGGCAGGCAAATGCCCCAACCGCATACCACATGTGCAGCAGATTCAAATATTTGTTGGAATTGCCGGTAGCCACCTTGGTGGCCAGATTGTTGACAATGGTGACGGTTCCCTTGGTGATGCCGATGAGCAGCATCATGGCACACATCAGCCACACCGGCGGTCTCATGGTAAATGCCGCCAGACACACCGGGTAGATTACCGCCAGAGCCACCATGCTGGACTTCCTGGAAAATCTGGCGGACATCAGAGGGTACACAATGCTGGCCAGCAGATTGCCGATTGCCATAAATGACAGCAGCCCACCTGCCAGTGCAAAACTCAGGTGGTTCTCTCTGATCAGATCCGGCAGGATCACTCCAAACAGCAGAATTACCATGCCGCTGACTGCATAACAGAAATAACAATGGAATAAAATGTGTCCCTTAATATATTTTAGATCATTCATATATCTTCTCTTCCTGACTTAGAACGTATTCAAAACCCGATCCGCGGGAAACCGGATTCTTAGCGATTATATTTATACCATTATTTTGCCGCGCTGCCAAGGGCTGATGGTACCAGAAGCTGAACCAATCCGCTGCCATGCATAAAAATGCCCGCACCTCGGGGCAGCTGGCCGTCAAAATGGCCCCTCACCGTAATGGTGAGAGGCCAGAGGGAGTTTGAAAATTGCTTCCCATC
>URUZ01000047.1 GCA_900551225.1 uncultured Clostridium sp. | reverse complement strand
GTATGACGGAGCAACTGACCCGCCAAGGTGAACAGTTTAATTATCACAATCGTGGGGTCTGGATTAACAGTCAGCATAAAACCATCATTCTGTTTGATGAACCTGAACAGCGTTTAGTGAAATACCCATTTGACTATATTACCTCAGTCGGCCACTTCAACTTAGTTGAAGTGGCTTTTTTTGTACCAAAAGGAGGAAAAAATATGCAATTGGGGAAAGGTACGCTCATTGATAAAAATTTTGATGTTGATGAGACGGTTACCAGATTACATTATTCTGAGGTGATCAGGGAATTAAAGGAAATACGGGAGGCGGGGAGGAATTATGTCTCTGGCTATTGCAGATTATGCAGGTACTGCAATGGCGTCAACTGCCCGGGAACGCCTACAGAGAGAGGCGCTTCATTTGAAAGGAACTACAGAAAGCTGCAGCAGATCAAAATATCCTATGAGACTGTTTACCAAGGGGGAAATGGTACGGAGATTGATACCACAATTAATCTGTTCGGGCACACGTTCCGGGCGCCTGTCTGCTCAGCCCCTTTTGGTATGATTGGGAATTTTAACCCCACGACCCATTATAAGGACGACTATGAGTTTACCATGGACCTGATTAAAGGCACCTCAGCCCTCGGCGTATTCTCGTTTACACCGGATACCTTCGGACCGCTTTCTTACACTGATCCATTAAGGGCGGTGAAGGACAGCAAGAGGCAGGCGGTCCCGGTTATCAAGCCATGGGATATGGAGGAAGTCCGGCAGAAGATCAGGATGGCCGACGAGGTGGGCGTGATGGCAATTGGGCAGGATGTGGACTGCATCGGACTTCCCAATAAATCGGTAAATGGCGGAAGGGATACGTATCCACGTTCACCGGAACAGCTTAAAGAGCTTTTCTCCATAACGAAAACACCGTTTATTCTGAAGGGCATCAACAGTGTATCATCAGCTGTTGCCGCCGTCCAGGCGGGAGCTGCCGGAATCGTAGTGTCCAACCACGGCGGCAACTGCCTTGACCAGGCCCTTGCCACATGTGAGACACTGCCGCTGATCAAGGCTGCTGTGGGCAGCAGCCTCACAATATTTGTTGACGGCGGTGTGAGAAATGGGGAGGATGTGTTTAAAATGCTTGCGCTGGGGGCGGATGCGGTCCTGATTGGAAGGCCCTATATCCAGTATGCGGAGGGAGGCGGCGCAAGGGGAGTCGCGCTGTTTACGCAGAAAATTATCTGGGAGCTGATGAATGCCATGAGAATGAGCGCCTGCCGCACGCTGAAGGACATAGACAGAAGCCATATCATTGTCACAAATGACTGAGGAATTAAGTGAGGACGCTTTATGATGAAAATCGGATTGAGTACAAATAATTTTGACAGTGAGAGCATTTCAGAAATAATTAAGACCGCTGAATCCTTTAATGTGTCAAATTTTGAACTGTGGGCTGTTAATCTGGATCAGACAGGCAGGTTGGACAACCCTTATACATACAAAAACCGGGATGTGGATAAGGCCTATGAGGAGATTACCAATGCCGGTATGCATGTGGGGGTAGTCGCCTCGGGGATTGGTCTTGAGGAGGAGTTTACAGCCGACAGGAAGCAGTTTTCCGAGGAGCTTGTCCATGCGGTGGAGATCGCTCACAAATTCGGCGCAGGTGTTGTACTTCACTATGGGGTGGGATTCTTCAGGAATACAAGACCTGATATCAACCGGCTGAAACTGTACTGGCAGGATGCAATTGACGCGGCAGAGCATTACGGAATTAAGCTGGCTCTTGAGAATGAACCCATAGATTTCACGTGGACCCCGGAAAATATGAAATGGCTGATTGACCAGTTTAACTCAGAGGCATTTAAAACCAATTATGATGCTACTAATTATTTCCATTCATCTGCAGAAGCATTTCCCTATGGCCTTATGCTTTTAAAGGATGATATTGCATATGTCCATATCAAAAACGGTATGGTGTATAACCCTGATTTCTGCCATGAGGAGTGGTGGAAAGGCATTGCCATGACACATAAGTATGAGGGGGAGACAATCTATTATACAAAGGCTGATATGGGGGTTGTCAATAATACAGGGGTGCTCAACATGCTGCGCAGCATAGGGTATGAGGGGATGTGCACACCGGAGCCGCAGCACACAACCCATGATCATGCCTGCAGAATGCTGGATCATGACATCAGGTTCCTGCGCTCAACGGGGTATTTTGAATCAGTTAATAAATAATGCTTTAAGCATAAACAAAGGAGGAAATATTTTTATGAAGAAGCGGAAAATGTTATCAATTGTTGTGGGTGTTGTGATGTCCCTTTCGCTTGCAGCCTGCGGCTCGGGCAAAGCGGCGGCGCCTGCCGGAACAGACACATCTGCGGCAGCCCAGACCACGGAGGCTCCTGCGGCTGAGAGAACGGAAGAGGCGGCAGCTGAGAAGACGGGGGAGGCATCTTCAGCTGCGGAAGAAAAGGATTATTCCAAGATTAAGATTGGTATTTCTATTCCTCAGCTGTCCAATGCAGCATGGCGCGTGTGGGCGGACCAGGCCATGGCGGCCTGTGATTCTCTGGGAATTCAGTATGTGGTGGTGGATGCAGACGGCGACGATGCAACCCAGTATAACCAGATCATGGATCTCTGCGCCAACGGAGTGGACGGGATCATCCTCAACGGCAATCAGGACGCCACAATCGAATCAATGCTTGAGGCGGCTGATGACTATGGTGTCCCTGTTATCGTGACAGGCCGTTCACCGGGCTTTCTGCCGTCAGAGTACGAGGGAGATTCCTATGTTATGTTCCAGGGCTGCAACTGGGAGATCTCAGGCTATGAACAGGCTAAGGCGCTGTATGAAGCAGGTTTCCACAAGGTAGTGGCATCCGGCGGAAAGCAGGGTGTGTCGGTAGCGGATGCCCGTTACCGGGGCCTGGAGATGTTTGCTGAGGATTGTGAGGATTTCGAGATCATTGCAGGCCTCCGCACAGATGAAACCCGCACCCAGGGAATGGCCAATATGGAAAACTTCCTTTCCGCCTACAAGGGACAGTTTGACTGCGTCTGGACAACCAATGACGATGTGGCCCTTGGCTGCCTTGAAGCCCTGACGGCTGCGGGCCTTAACGGCAAAGTGGGGCTTGGGGGAATCGACGTGCTGAATGAGAGCCGCGAAGCCATGCATAACGGCGAACAGCATTTTGATACATTCTCAGATCCCTACTCCATTGAATGGGCGGCGGTTGTATCCCTGTTCGACTATATCAACGGCTATAAGCCGGACTGTGAAGAGCTTTCCTTTGGCCTTCTGATGCTTTATCCCGACAATATCCAGCTTTATGAGGATGCGTTTGTAACCGGCACATGCGATATTGATGCCAAGCAGTTCAGCAAAACCTTCAATCCTGAGGCCAAGACAAAGGATCTGGAACAGATGGTGGAGTGCCCGGTTCCGGTAGTTACCACACTTGAAAGAATCAAATAATACAATATGGCGCGGATGCCCGCCAGAGTGTGTTTGATCATTGCTTTCCGACAGCTGGCGGGAATGAATGATCAAACACGCGCTAGGGCGCTGCACCTGGAATGAGGTTAAATTTGAAGCACACACTTACAATAACAGGCATTAAAAAATATTATCCTGGTGTAAAAGCCCTTGATTGGAGCGATGATCAAAGGCTGGAGCTGGAATCGGGAAAGTCATATGCACTTGTTGGGGAGAATGGTGCCGGTAAATCAACTCTTTCAAAGATCCTGGCAGGGATTGAAACGATGACCGCCGGAGAAATCCGGCTGGATCAGCAGGTCTATAATCCGGTTAATTCGAAAGAGGCCAGGGATTTGGGCATTGGCATTGTACTTCAGGAACCGGGCCTTATTCCCAGTATTAAGGTATCCGAGAACCTCCTTGTCCGCAATGAGAAATCATTTACAAAATGCGGTGTATATGATATTAAAAAGCAGCAGAGCCTGGCAGACGAAATCCTGGCGCCTGTGTGCCCGGACATCAGCTCCAATACCATTGTGGGGGACCTTACGCTGGAGGAACAGAAGCTTGTGGAGTTCGCCAGGGCCGTTCACAGCTGGCCCAAGGTCCTGCTGATTGACGAGACATCCGCGGCTCTGTCCAGAAAAAATGTGGGAATCCTCTTTGCTAAAATGAGAGAGGCCAAGGAAAATGGAAGTATTGTGCTGTTCGTGACCCACCGTATGGGTGAAATATTTGAAATGTGCGATGAAGCGGTGATTCTTAAGGATGGAGTGCTTGTAGCTCAGATCAAAACAGCAGATACAGACGAAGATAAGATATCCGCCATGATGGTTGGGCGCGAGATTGATAATACCCATGTCCGCGACAGGTCCGGCCTCAGGGATGACGATGATGTTGTTTTGTCACTGAAGGAACTAACGCTGGAGAGTGAATTCAAAAATATATCAATTGATGTAAAGAGAGGCCATGTGATCGGGATCGGGGGCTTAAGCGGAGGAGGCAAGGACAACATTCTGCCAACTGTCTTCGGCGGCACTCCAGCCACATCCGGCCGGGTTATGGTAAACGGGGAAGCATATGACAGACGCAGCCCCAGCATTTCCATTGACAAGGGAATGGCATACATACCGCGCAACAGGGAAAAAGAGGGGCTGATCCTTCTGTTTACCATCAGAGAGAATATTGTGCTGCCCTCCCTGAAGCGGATCGCAAGACTTGGGTTTGTCAACAGCAGCAGTGAGCAGCAGCTGTCAAATGCATTTTTTAAAAAGCTTTCCATCAAGGCGAATCATATTGGAGTGAAAGCCGGGTCCTTGAGCGGAGGCAACCGCCAAAAGATTATTGTTGCAAGATGGCTGGCCAGAGACTCTAAAATCATGCTGTTTGACAATCCTACAAGGGGAATCGATGTGGGCGCCAGAACAGAAATATATAACTTCATGAATGAGATGACCCAGGGCGGGGCCTGTATCCTGATGGTTACAGATGATCTGCCGGAGCTTATCTCCATGAGTGATGAGATCTATATTGTGAGGAAAGGTGAGATCAGCGCTCATTTTGACAGTACGCAGAATACCACTGAACAAGAGCTGGTCCGCTATATGATTTAATAGAATTAGGAGGTTACCATGCGATGAATGGTTTAAGAAGTAAGTTAAAAGATACAAATGTCAGGGTAATATTTCCATATGTGGCGTTTATGGCAGTATTTCTGATATTTGCAATCACCCAGACTGACAGGTTCCTTACATTTACCAATATGAAAACTATTGCACAGCAGTCTGCCGTCATGGCTATTGTCGCATTCGGACTTCTGTTTGTTATTGTTCAGGGCAGCATCGACCTCTCAATCGGCGCTGTGATGGGATTTGCAGGAATTATATGCGCCGACCTTGCACAGATCAGCGTGCCCCTGGCCATTGTGGCAGGAATCGCAATCGGCGCGGGGGTGGGCCTGATCAACGGGCTGATATATACATATCTCAAGATCCCTTCAATGATTACGACCATAGGAATGCAGATGATCCTGGGCGGATATACGGTGATCTATTCCCACAGTAATTCAATCCCTTTCAGCAGGGATATGAAGTCTCTGGGCAAGTATCCTAAGATTCTGATCATCCTGGCAGTGGTGTTCGTCATCTGCTTTATACTCCTAAAGTACACGGTATTCGGCAGATATTGTATAGCCATCGGCGGGGATAAGCGGGTATGCCAGTTAAACGGCATTCCCACAAAGAAGATCAATATCCTTGGATTTTTAGTATCTGGAATACTGGCGGCAATCGGCGGGATTATCATGGGCTGCAGGCTGGGGGCAGCGGTTCCTACAACCGGCGTGGGTTATGAATTTGAATGTATTACGGCAGTCTCCCTGGGTGGGGCCTCCCTTGCGGGCGGCGTTGGATCGATCTTCAATACCCTGGTAGGCGCCATGATCATATCCATGCTCAGCAACGGCCTTGTGATTATGGGCGTTGACTCGGAGATGCAGGAGGTTTGTACAGGTATTGTGCTTATTCTGGCCGTATGCATTTCACTGGACCGTGAGCGGGCGGGTACGATCAAATGACCGGAAGGAGGATGACATGCCGGTATACAGGATTAAGGCGCAGGAGCTTACTGCCGAAGCATTTAAAAAGTACGGTACGGTTATAGAGACGCCGTCCGATGACAGGGATACCATTGCTGAGGACAGATATACTTACTGGCCCTCGGTGGGCGCCTTTCATACAACCACAAATGAGATGCTGATTGGGATTACCCGTCTGTTTATGCGGCCCTTCAGGACCTGTGTCCTGGAACGCCAGTTTGAAACAGAATCATTGATGCTGCCTCTTACAGGTGATATTCTGCTGATTGTGTGTGAAAATAAGGGGATGGACCCAGAGGAGGCGGCAGATTACAAAGCTGCGGAAGCTTTTCTAATCAAAAGAGGCAGGGGAGTTATATTCAAACCCGGTATCTGGTACTGGACACCGAACCCTGTGGATGGTGATCAGGATGTTCTGTGCTGCGTACAGAAACCGGGGGGTCAGGACAGATGCCTAAAACAGAATTTCCCAAGGGGGGAGACCCTGGAGGTCGTATTTAAATAATATACACAGTGCTTTGGGGAAATGAGATCTCAGTTTTTGCCCCATTGTCATAAGAAAATGTAAGGGTTCCAGACAGCGATTCCACGATATTTTTGATGATATCATATCCGATCCCGCTATGCTCCGCAGTTTCAAAGTCTTTTGGGAACCCAATGCCATTATCTGTTACGCTGAGATAAATAATGTTATCGATCTGATAGCACACAATGATGATTTCCAGTTTATGGGATTTGGTCATGCTGTGTTTGACGCTGTTGCTCAGCAGTTCATTGACTACAAGGGCAATGGACAGCGCTTTATTGTACGGGATAATGGCATTGCTCAGGCTGAAATGGAGGGTGGCCACATTCCTGTAGCTCTCGGATATACTGTTCAGTATGGAGGCGAGATCCATCAGGTTATTGCTGGAGGCCTGGTGCGACAGGAGGTCATGGACAATGGCAATGGCTTTCACCCTTGATATGATGGTGGTGAGTACGGGGACTGCTTCACTGAGATTCTCGTTGATCAGTTTCTCTTTTTCAAGGGTCACAAGGCTTACGATGGTCTGGAGACTGTTTTTAATCCGGTGATGGCTTTCCTGGACAAGGGAGGAACGGCCAATCAGCACGGATGTCTCAATGGAAATGGATATTTCTCTTGCAAAGTTGATCAGAAGAGCGTGATCACGTTCGCTTATTTTTGATATCTTATGATCGTAGGATATCAAAATCAGGGCGCTGGTGCCGTAACTGTCTTTGATGGGCACGCAGACGAAGCAGCCGTTTAAGCAGGTTCCGTTGTTGATCTCATCGGCATCCGGCTGGCTGAGTATAAAGGGCTGCATATTTTTTTCATTCAGAAACCGCTCGATCATATCTTCTGAAATGAAATAGTCGATGGGGGTGTCAAAATAACTGGACGTCCTGCGTATTTTCATTTTTTTATCGGTCAATAGGATCTGGCATGTTTTACCGTGGGTGATGCTGAGGATATCTGAGCACATCCGCTGTAGGGTATTTTTTAAATCCGCGTTAAACGATGCAATGTCATTGACATCCGGTGCCACGGACACCAGGTCTACATTGGATTCGCCCTTTTGGCTGCCGATGAATTCCCATCCCATGAATATATTCATAAAATCGTGTGGATATCTCTGGACAGTGGAAGTGATATTTGTGGTGATGATTTTGCAGTTTCTGATGATGGATACCCGGTCTGAATATAACATTGCCAGTTCATACTGGGATGTAAAGAATACGACGCAGGTGCCATTTGCCTTAATATTGTTGATCAGTTTTTCCAGAGTGTTGGCATAGCCGTGCTCAATAAAGCGGTCCAGGCCCTCGGGGATAAATACGATGCAGGGCTTGTGGACATACACTCTCAGCAGGGAGAACAGAAGATTTAGTTCGGGTTCCAGATTTTTGGGCATGATGTGTGAATTGATGTGAAGATTGTATTCCTTCAGCATGCTCTTAAACTGCGCTTTCAGAACCAGCCTCTTCTGGTTATACAAGGATGGCTCAAACATAAAAATATTCTCGAATACGGACAAAGTGGGGAAGAGGTTCGTCAGAAGGCAGACTTCATTTCTGACATCGTGTGCAGAGAAATCAAGATCACCGAACAATTGGGGTTCAAGGATAGCGTGTTCCTGATAAGTACAGAGTGTTTCCCATAATCCCGCGATCTCCGTGGGGCTGTTGGAAATGACCGCATGAATTTCGCCAAGCCGCAGCTGCAGGCCCAGAGACTCCAGTTGATTATGGGAAACTTTATGTTCTGCCTGAGTGATTGCAGTGATTATATTCTTCATCATTAGAAGTTGAATTCCTTATCTGCGCGTAAGATATCCTGTGCAACAGTGACAATTTTGGTGTTTTTCTTTTGGCTGGTATTCTGAAGGTACTTCATGGCGGCATTTTCCGACATGCCGAACTTGTCAATCAGTACACCTTTGGCCCTCTCAATTATCTTCCGGTCACTGAGAGCCTGTTTTGTATCATCAAGCTCTTTTTTGACTTCATTGAGATTGTGCCTGAGATTGAGAGAATCCTGGTGCCGGGCGTAGCTGATTGATATAGCTGACTGCAGGTCGTACTCATCAATGGGCTTCTGAAGATAGTAATAGACCTTTGATTTGGTACTCCGGTTAATAAAGTTTTCATTGTGATATCCGGTCACTAAAATGATGGGGATATCCAGCTGCTCGGTTATTTGATCGGCCGCAGTGATTCCGTCGCAACCCGGCATATTGATATCCATGATAACAATATCCGGTTTCAGCTCCAATACGCCCTGGACAGCATGGTTACCGTCCATTGCAGAACCGCAGATTGTGTGGTTGAGAATTCGAAGCATTGATTTGCAACCCATCAGCACTACAGGGTCATCTTCGGCTATAAATACACGTAAATTATCCATTTTGATCCCCTCCAAATATAGTATATCATATTTGTTTTGGCTGTGCACACAAATTTGATAAATATAACTTATGTGATTATAAATAAAACGAAAGGAACAATGAAAACATGAAAAAGATTGGTGTGATAGGTCTTGGAACAATGGGGTTAGCCATTTGTACAAACCTTTTAAAGAAGAATTACGAGGTTCACGGCTATGATATTAACCCGGCTAGGATTAAGCTCCTGCAGGAACATGGCGGGCACGGCGCGGCTAACTGCGCGGACCTTGGCGGCAAGGTTGACACGGTGATCACAATGGTATTCAGCCCTGACAATCTGAGGGATACTCTTCTCGGGCAGGATGGCCTGATGGAGACATTCCCGGCAGGCGGGACAGTGGTGGTCACTGCCAGCATGGGACCGAAGATTATAGCGGAGGTGGAGCCAAGGCTGGCTGAGAAGGGCGTTGGGATACTGGATGCCCCTGTGATGGCTGATTTCAATGATGCCGGGGCAGGGCAGATGCATGTGATTGTATCTGGGGAACCGGCGGTGGTTGAGAGCAGGAGGGAGCTGCTGGATGATATGAGCAGCGAATTGTACGTTGTGGGGAACCGGCCGGGGATGGCTCAGGCCGGTAAAATGTGCCTCCAGGATCTGTTCTGCCTTACATTTGAGGCTGGCTTTGAGACGATTACCCTTGCACGCAGGTATGACCTGGATATTAAAGAAATGCTCAGGCTCTTCCGGGACAGCCCGGCGTCATCTGAAATGCTGGGGATGGCTGTGGACTTTGGGCTTAAAAGGGCGTTTAAGGATACATACAGCCCAATGTCGATTCTGAACAAGGACGTACATATTGCGGTGGACATGGCGAGGGATGCCGGCATAGTGCTGCCCGCTTCCCAGGGGACAGGGCAGGTGTTCCAGGAAGCCTTTGACCGGTGGCCTGATGAGGATGTGTGGTCGGGAATCAAGATAATAGAAAAGGAGAGCTGAAATGAGCGGGAACTATCGGATTGGAATGGACACAAGGGAAATGTTTTATGATCCGCAGATCAGGCCGGCGGTGTATATTGAACCCGGCGATGTGGTGGTATGTGAGTCTGAGGATGCCAACTGGAGCCATTTCCTGACAGAAGAGGATGTGTGGGAACACTGCGGGGAACTGAAGGAGGACTGCGGAGGCGGCAGTGATCCCGTGTGCGGTCCCATCTATGTAAATGGAGCAGAGGAGGGGGATTTCCTCTCCATCGAAATCCTGGATGTGCAGGCAGGCCCATGGAGAAACGGCGGTTACACATCCATTCAGGGCGAAGTGGGGTGGTTTCACAACAGGCGTATGCCTGCGTCGGAAAAAGCGGCGACCCGCATCCTGAACTATGACAATGAGGGGAATCTGCTGATGAACCTTGAAGGGGGACGGGAATATCTGAAGGTTCCGGCCAACAATTTCGTTGGCTGTATAGGCGTAGCGCCCAAGTATGACAGAATCCCTTCCGACCATATGAACAAGGAGGTCTGCGGAAATGTTGATATACCGCAGTTTAAGAAAGGGTCCACGGTGGTGCTGCGCTGTAATGTTGACGGCGGACTTTTAAGCATCGGCGATGTCCATGCGGCCCAGGGGGACGGGGAGATCACGGGGTGCGCGGTAGAGAGCCAGGGACGCACAACGGTGAAAGTCTCCCTTATTAAAAAAGCAGATATGCCTTATTATGGTTTCCCGCAGGTCAACAATGACCAGATGATTGGGTCAGTGGGTGTGTGCCCGCATATTGATATGAATTATTGCTGCATGGAAGGGTATGCAGACCTGATCTGCCGGATTGAAGCTGAGTATGGGATCAGCCAGGCGGATGCCTACATGCTGCTCTGCATAGCCGGAAAAATTCAAATCGGCAACGGATTGTCGGCTGTCTGCATGATTGACAGGGAGATTTTGAAAAAGTACAGCAAGTGATAGTACACGGGAGGTATAGGAGATGATTACCAGAAAAGCGTTTAAGCTTGGAGCTTCCGTCTGCGTGAAGGCTCCGCCCGGGTCGGCATTTCCCATTGTGGACCCTGACATTTACAGAAGTATTGACTGGTTATATGACAATGATTTTGACAGTATAGAAATCCATATTCCCTCCCCGGATCTTGTGGACGCAGCCAGGTTAAAAGAATACATACAGAGTAAGGGGATGTGCGCCTCCTCCATCGGCACGGGGCTTGCGGCTGCGTATGAGCATCTCACCCTGACTTCCAGAGACCGGGATATCCGGCGCAGGGCAATTGAACGTCTGATGCGCCAGTGTGATCTGGGCGCACAGCTGGACTGCCCGGTGGTAATTGGCTCCATGCGGGGCATGGTGGAACCGGAGGACACATATGCAGAGGTGCACGGGCGCATGATTGAGTCTGTAAAAAGGCTGATGGATTATGGGGATAATCTGGGGGTGGATGTGGTTGTGGAAGCCATTGACAGAAGCGAGACAAACTATATCAGGACAGCGGATGAAGTATTGGAGCTGATTGGCCTTGTGGGGAGCAGCCATCTGAAAGTCCACCTTGATACGTTTCATATGAACATTGAAGAGCTGGATTGGGAAAAGCCGGTACTGGCCTGTGGGGATAAACTCGGCCATGTCCATGTAGCGGATAATACCAGGCTGTATCCGGGCTCTGGAATGATTGATTTTATGCCGTTCTTAAGGGCTTTGAAAAAGATCGGTTATGACCGCAGCCTCGTATTCGAAATATATCCCGGTGATGACGGCTACAAGTCGTGTATTCTGGGGCGGGATTATATGATGGAGTGTTTTGCAAAGCTTGACTGATGCTTATCAAAGAGAAAACTGGCAGATGGCGGCAGCGGAGAAGGAGAGTCTGGCAGAGCTGGATATGAACCCTGTATTTGTATATGAAAAAGGGGTGGCGGCGGCGGATGCGCTGGCGCTGAGATATGTGGAGTAGGGCACAGATGCCCAGCGGCTCCGCCGGACAGAGGGACTGGTTCTGTCTGGCGGAGCCGCTGTATTTTACTGTTTTTTATTCTTTTCAATCTCACAGATGTTGAAGAATTCCGCCGGATTTTTAGCAAACATTTTTTCAAATTCATAAGACAGGACAAAGGGATCATAGTCGCTGAAAATGTTGGGTATGTACTGATAGAATTTATCCGCTATGGCCTGAACGTGTTCTATATCAGTGCCGGTGAGGTTGTAGATTTTATTCTCGGTGAATATCAGCAGCCTGACGATAAAAGGACCGCCCTTTTGTCCGACCTGGGCGCATACCCAGTAAATCTTATCCCGGGGGATCGCCGTTACCTTGGAAGTGCCTTTAGGACCGCCCTTTACCCCGCAGATCAGCAAATAAGAAGGCAGCAACACGATCTTTTCTCCAGAGGCCTTACTGATGTCCGAATATTTATCGATGTATTCCTCTACCAGAATGTTGCCGGCAAGCGCCTCGCCGTCGATGATATTGCCCGCGGCCTCCTGGGTGTTATCTCCATATGGCAGGAATAAATTATTACCGTTCACGGCTGTCCGGCTGGTGGCGCACAGTTTAATCACTGAGGCAAGCAGCGCGACTCCTATTAAAATGATCAGGTAAAAAGATACGGAGCCATATGAAGTATCACTGAAATTGATAGAATCCTTTCCGAGAAAATAAATGACAGCGAGTAAGCATATAAGCGTGATAATCAATCTGGTAAATGTTTTTCTTGTAGCCTTATTCATCCGTTCTGATTCCTGGGCCAGGTATCCTTGCTTCATTCTGAATTCTCCTTAATTGTTCCGTATTTGCGGTTCAATGACCGGCTTTAGTTTATTATACGGTGTTTTTCGTGACTGTACAAGTAAATTGGTGTTATTTGCAAAAATATGAATTATGTCTTACACCATTTTATTCCTCGACCGCCACCGACTGTTTTAACAATGCCCTCACGCTTCATTTCACCTAAAACTTTTTAAAAGGTTCGGCTTTCTTTCTGCCCACAATTTCATTGTAAGCGTTACATAGCGCATCGACCGAAGCGGCAGTTTCATAAGCCCTCAAAAAAAAGAAATGAATGCTTTCGGCACATACTCCAAAAGCATTCATTTCATAGCAAGGGGCTATTTCACAGTCCCCTCACCGCCTCATCTAAGATTTTTCTTCAGTGCCTTTATTGTATCCAGCAGAAATCTCTGTTCATCTTCTGTCAATTCTCGTGCGGCCTCGCAGACCTCATCGTAGACCGTAGCGCGTTTCTGAAACTCGGCCGGCTGTCCGGAGCCTTTTTCTACCAGCGCATCCAGGGATATGCCCAGCGCATCGGCGATCAGGATGGCGTTGCCGATGGTTGGGCTTTTTTTGCCTCCGATATAATCGGACATCAGCGATGTCTGTATGCCTGTCATACGGCACAGATCGGCCTGCCTCAATGCCTGTTCTTTTAGTAAAAATCTCAGGTTTTCATTAAATCCCATTGCATCACCCCCTGTAAATATTAACATTTGTGAGTAAATAAGTCAACATGCTATTGACAAATTAACCAAAGTGAGTATAATTTAACTATGCTACCTCGCAAAAGTGAGTAAACACCACATGGAAAGGAGGCGTAAACATGCCGTACCCGATTATCAGGAAGGAAATGGACCGCTGCAATGTGACCGTCCGGGAAGTGGCGGACAGTCTTGACCTGCCGGTTCAGTGCATAACGTTCAAACTGGAGGGAACTTGTGAATTTACTCTTTCTGAGATCGAGCGCATGGCAGATCTGCTGGGCTGCTCGTTGGACTATTTAGTCGGCCATAAGGTTAAGGTACTTAAGTAATACGGCGCTCAGAACAGAAACTAAAGGGGAAACGCAGTACAAAGAACATAAGGAGGAGAAGAACATGAAATACGATTTTACAACAGCACCCAACCGGAGAGAGAGTGGTTCATCCAAGTGGGAGGGCATGAAGGCCCTGAACCCCAATGTGCCACAGGAAGTGATTCCGCTGTCAGTTGCGGACATGGAGTTAAAGAACCCGCCGGAGATCATTGAGGGAGTGAAAGAATATCTGGATGAGGCGGTACTGGGGTATCCCTGCGGAACGGATGCATTTTTCGACGCCGTGACCTCATGGACCAAACGCCGGTACAACTGGGAGACCAAAAAGGATTGGCTGATCACCACACCTGGTATTGTAAACGCATTCCATCAGGCAGTGCTGGCCTACACCGAGCCGGGAGACGGGGTAATCCTTCTGACACCTGTTTACTATCCATTTTCATTTGCCATCAAACGGAACGACCGCAATGAAGTGCGCAGCGCCCTGGTAAATGTAAACGGCCGCTATGAGATCGACTTTGAGGACCTGGAAGCCAAGGCCAAAGATCCCAAGAACAAGCTGATTATTTTCTGCAGCCCCCACAACCCGGTTGGCCGTGTGTGGAACAGGGACGAGTTAGAGCGCGTGGGACGGATCTGTATTGACAATGATGTATTTATCATCAGTGATGAAATCCACTGTGATCTGATTATGCCCGGCTACAGCCACACCGTCATGGCTTCCATGTCCGAGGAATTCTTAAACCATACCATGACCTGTATCGCGCCCAGCAAGACCTTCAACCTGGCAGGCATGCAGTCCAGCTGCATTTTCATTCCCAATGAGGAAAAAAGGAACCTGTACCTGGAACAGCTGCTTCACACCGCCCAGAGCAACCGTCTGCACGTGCTGAGCTACAAGAGTACGGAGCTGGCTTACACCAAGTGCGACGCCTGGCTGGACGGGTGTCTGGAACTGTTAGATACCAACCGGAAGGCTGTGGAGAGCTTCATCACTGAAAAGCTTCCCCAGATCAAGGTGACGCCTCTGGAAGGAACCTATCTGATGTGGCTGGACTGCCGGGAACTGGGCATCGACTACAAGGAACTGGAGCGCATCAATGTGGAGGAAGCCTACTTCTTCACCGATGAGGGCTATATCTTTGGGCCGGAGGGCGAAGGCTACGAGCGCATCAACATCGCCTGCCCCACTGAGAAACTGATGGAGGCCATGGAGCGCATGGCAAAAGCCTACAACAGGCATCTGGGTTAAACGGAGGTATCAAAATGTCGCGATTGAAACCAGGGGATACGCTGCCTGACTTTTCATTCTGCACACCCTATGAGGACGGCTGCCGGATACGGCAGCTGGTCAGGGAGCAGGGAGAAGGCAATACGGCTGTGGTTTTTCTGCGGTACTATGGCTGCACGCTGTGCCAGTATGATATCCACCTGTATACGGAACATTACAAAGAGATTACGGCAGGGGGAGGGAATTTCTGCGTGGTGCTGCAGTCCCAGCCCAAGAATGTCCGCAGTCAGATCGGGGAGAAGGGGCTTCCATTTCCTATTATATGTGATCCTGAGAGCGCGCTGTACCGGGAGTTTGAGATCCTTCCGGCAAAGGATATGGAAGAGCTGGCAGGCGGTAATGCCGCCGCTAAGATCATGGAGGCCAGGAAGTTTTTCACCCATAAGGAGTATGAGGGGGAGGAGCTGCAGCTGCCGGCAGTGTTCGTGGCTGACCGGGATATGAAGCTGGTTTACGTGAAATACGGAGAAAATGCAGGGGATGTGCCAAAGCCTGAGGAGCTGAAAATACTTCTTGCAGGCGAAAACAAATAATGTACACGGGAGGGGAACTATGGCTGAGAGACAAGAAGGAAAACTGAAACGAAATTTAACCTTTTGGAACCTGATGGGGGTGGCCATCGGCCAGATCATCGGCGCAGGTATTATGACCATGACAGGTACTGCCATCGGAATGACGGGAACAGGTGTGGCGCTGGCGTTTATGATATCACCTATACTGACGCTGATCACTGATTTTCCCCAGGGAATTCTAAGCAGCTGCGCTCCTGCGGTGGGCGGCCCTTATAAATATGTATCCAGGCTGCTGAATAAACGTTTTGGCTTTCTCTACATTGTACTGTTTATTATATCCAGCAGTACGCTGTCACTGTATGCGCTGTCCTTTGCGTCCTATTTTGTGAGTATAGCCACTGGGTTGAACCAGGTGTTCGTGGCCGCGGTGATTCTCACGGTGCTTTTTGTGGTAAATATCATCGGCACAAAGCAGGCGGCAGTGGTCAACACCCTGATCTGTACGGTGATGACAGCGGCCATTCTGGCCTTTGCAGCCTACGGTCTGCCAAAAGCCGATTTTTCTTATATTTTCCAGACAGAGCATCTGTTCTACAGGGGTGTGCCCAACTTTATGGCCGCTCTCGCACTTTTAAGCTTTGCCACCGGCGGCGCCTCTGTTATCTGCCAGCTGGGCGGCGAGGCTAAGAACCCGGGGCGGGATATTCCCCTGGTTATGATCATTTCCACCATGCTGGTGGGAATCATGTATGTGCTGGTGGCCCTGGTGGCTGTGGGCGTGTTCCCCATCGACAAGGTGGCGGATCAGAACCTGACCATCGTAGCCCTGGAAGTGCTGCCGCGGCCGGTATACTACATATTCGTTATCGGCGCAGCCCTGGGAGCAACTTCATCCACGCTGAACGCCCAGCTGTCCTGGGTTACAAAGCCCCTGATCGTGGCCTGCGAGGACGGAATGCTGCCAAAATCCCTGGCCACTGTCACAGAGCGCGGCGTGGCCTGGAAGATTCTTACAATCTTCTATGTGCTGGGCATGCTGCCCATCCTGACCGGTTTTGACCTTGGGTTTATCTCCAAGCTGAGCACCTCGGTGTCCCTGCTGCAGAAGGTGCTGGTGCTGGCCTCCCTGTGGTTCCTGGCCCAGCGTTACCCCAAGTCGGTCAGCAAGACCAAGCTGCCCATACCGGTGTCCTTCTACCGGCCCTGGTCCATAATCGGCGCTGTGACCGCAGTAATTCTGGCTTCCTCACTGCTGGCTTCCATGCCGAAGCAGTCTGTGATCCTGCTGCTTGCAGTTCTGGCAATCTCCTGGATCTATGCCTGCTTTGGGCTTAAAAATGCGGACATTCCCCAGGATCTGGATGTTGACTACATAGGAAGCAAAGAGTCCGAATAATGTAAAAGAGCTGTTCATTCTAAGGCTGCCATGGTATCATATAATGGTTACCATGGCAGTCTAAATATACCGATTGTGAGGAAATGTAAATGAATATCCTGATTGTAAAGCTATGCATTGTATTTCTGGTGATTATCGCCATCCTCTGGCTGAAGAAACCGCTGTTTATGGCGATTACCGGCGGCTTGGTGGTGGCGGTTCTGCTGTATGGAGTTCCGTTGGGAACAGCCCTGGTTATTATGGGGAAATCCATGATCAGCGAGAGTACCATCACCGTGGTGCTGAGCTTTTATTTTATAACCCTTCTGCAGCGGATGCTGGAGCGGAGAAAGCGGCTGAAGCAGGCGGAGGAGGCTCTGAACGTCCTGTTCAACAACCGGCGGATCAACGCTTCCCTGGCGCCGTCGGTGATCGGCCTGCTGCCCTCGGCCGGGGCCATGACCATCTGCGCGGACATGGTGGATTCTGCCTGCCAGGACTATCTGAGCAAAGAGGATATGACCTGTGTCACCAGTTTTTACCGGCACATACCAGAGAGCTTTCTGCCCACCTATTCTTCCATCCTGATCGCCCTGGCGCTGACCGGCATAGGGGCAGGACAGTTCGTGGTGGCCATGCTTCCCCTGGTGGCGGTGCTGTTTCTGATCGGATATGGGTTCTACCTGCGCAAGGTGCCTAAACGTACGGACCATCAGTCCGAGGGCACCAAGGGCAGCGCGGTCCGCATGCTGCTGCGGGGTCTGTGGTCCATTATCCTGATTGTGTTTCTGATTATTGCCTTCAATATTCCGGTCTATATTGCCACCCCGGCTGTGACGCTGCTGAATGTGCTGGTGGACCGTCTGAGCTTCTGGGAGATCCGCCCCATGTTCCGCACAGCCTTTGAACCGGTGATTATCTGCAACACAGTGCTGATTATGATGTTCAAGGATATCATCACCTTCACAGGCGTGATCCATGAGCTGCCGGTGTTCTTCGGCGGCCTGCCCATCCCCCTGCCCCTGGTGTTTGCCCTGATCTTTTTCTTCGGAACCATTATCAGCGGGTCCAACGCCATCATCCCCCTGTGCCTTCCCATGGCCATAGCGGCCATCCCCAACGGAGGCGTGGCGCTGCTGGTGCTGCTGATGAGCGTTTCCTACGCAGCCATGCAGATATCCCCCACCCATGTGTGCCTGTTTATTGCGGCGGAGTGCTTCAAGGTGAACTTCGGAGCCCTGGTCCGGCGCAATATCCCTATGATACTGACGTTTACCATAGTGACGGTGGCGTACACGGCGGCCCTTGGCGTGTTCCGGTGACCCGCGCGGGAATGAAAGGGGCCGAAGGGCCTTTGAACCAACTGAATACAGGACGGCGCTGCCGCCCGGAATCCTTCTGTGATGGAGGAGCCGGGCGGCTTTTTTCGTTTCGTAGGAAAGTGCTCCTATGAATCCCGAGAACGGGATTCTTTGTTCCACCTCAACGGGAGCTGGTAGTATAAGTATAGATGTCCCCGTTATAATAAGTAGCCGTATATTCGTAGGGGATCAGCCGGTCGTCCTGCCTGGTGTAGGTCAGGTGGGAGGAGCAGAGCAGGGCGATGTTGTCCGCGCCCAGCAGTTCCTTCTGGCGCTGGGTGGGGAGCAGGGCTTTCAGCTCATGGTTCTTGGTCTCGCGTCCCAGGCCCAGAGAGTCCACAAAACTGTAGAAGGAGGAGTTCAGGCACTCCACATTGATGGCTGGGATTACCTTGGCGGATACATAGGTGTAGCTGACAGCAATGGGCTTCTCATTCCCAGTGCGCAGGCGGATGAAATAGTGGATCAGGTCGTCCTCGCCCAGCTCCAGCTTCTCGGCGATGTCCAGGATCTCCTTTCCCCGCAGGACTTCATAGGAGATCAGCTTTGCGCCTGCTGTCAGGCCGATGCTCTTCATATCCTCAGTGAAGCTGAAGCTGGTGTTGGTATCTTTTTTTACATGAGGCGTTGTGACAAAGCTGCCCTTTCCCGGAATGCGCTCAATGTATCCCATATCGCTTAATCTGTTCAGCGCTTTATTGATGGTCATCCTTGAAAAATTAAACTGTTTGCAGAGCTGCTCCTCAGTCATAATCTGATCGCCTGTCTTTAAATTCTTTCTGGATATTTCATGTTTAATATAGTTTTCTATCTGCAGGTATTTTGCTGTGTTGGTCATGTTATTTACCCCCATATTTATTCTACTTTGATTTGCTGATTTTGACTACTACTATTTGATGTTATTTTTAGAAGTAGCGGGCTTATTGTATATATTTTTGTATATATGTATAGTAT
>URUZ01000046.1 GCA_900551225.1 uncultured Clostridium sp. | reverse complement strand
TAAAATAAAAAAACGAAAAAAATAATTGAGGGAGGAATAACGAGGCAAAGCAGACGGGGATAATTTACATCTGGGGACAACACAGGCAAAGCTAAACATGGCTGGAACGTGTTTGACGACATTTAACGGAGGAAATATGGAAAAAAATGTAATATTAGCAGTAGACATCGGTGGCGCCAAGTACGTGGTGGGACTGGTGAAGGACAATGGGAAAATTATCAGCAAGAAACGGTATGTGTGGAAGCACATTTCCGCAGAGAGTGTTGTGGAGGAGATCTGCAGCGCCATGACACAGATGATCAGGGAGAATCCGGAGGTCATCATCAGCGCCGTGGGCATCACAATCCCCGGCCTTGTGGACACGGTAGCCGGAGTCTGGAAGGCAGCGCGTTTTATGGGAATATACGACCTGCCCATTGGAAAGATCATCAGCCAGCAGTTCGGATATCCCGTATTCATAGACAATGACTGTAATGCCAGTGCCATAGCGGAGCGGATGTACGGGCTGTGCAAAAAGACGGACCATTTTATTTACCTGACGGTGAGCAACAGCATCGGCGGCGCGCTCTTCCTCAATGGGCAGCTGTACCGGGGGGCCTTCGGCAATGCGGGGGAGATCGGCAACTGCCGGGTGGATGAGAACATGAAGCCAGGCAAGGGGAAGCGGGATATCCTGGAGAACTATGCATCAGGCAGAGGGCTGGTGGCCACTTACCTGAAGCTGGGCGGAAGTCCTAAGATTGATGGGGAAGCGCCAGAGGGGCTGACGATCACGCGGCTGGCCAGGGCAGGAGATCCCATTTCTCTGAAGGCATTTGAGATGGAGGGCAGGTATCTGGGGCAGGTGATTGCCTCCTGCTGTGCGGTTCTGGACCCGGAGAAGGTAATCATCGGCGGCGGGCTGTCCCTGGCATTTGACCAATATAAGGACCACCTGATGGATACGGTCCGGGAAGAACTGAGAATTGCCACAGTGCAGATTCCCAAGATCAGGCCCACAGGGCTGGGCTATGACGGCGGACTGCTGGGCGCGGCGGCTGTGGCTGTGTGCGAGCTGGAGAAGAGTGGGGGATTGTCATTTGAGAGCGGAAGAAAGAGTGGGTTTGGGTGCTGATGAAAAGGTGGTTCTTGGAGTTGACGTAGGCGGGACCAAGGTCTGTGTTGGCCTTGTAACTGAAGGAGGGCTGGTGGTTGATTCTCACCGGTATCCCCAGCGTTATTGCGATATCGGTGAGTGGGCCGTGGAGCTGGAGGAGAATATTGACCGGCTGCTGGAGAAAAACGGCCTGCTTCAGCCGGACAGGCTGCCGATTGAGGCAATTGGAATCGGCTCCAGAGGCCATGTGGACTATAAAAAGCAGTTACTGCTGTCAGCGTCAATCATGAATGTGACTCCAGGGTTCGACCTGTGCGGGCGGCTGGGGAAACGGTATGGCTGCAAGGCGTACATTGATAATGACGTGAAGGCAGTGGCCTGCGCTGAGATTGTGTTCGGCGCCGGGCGGGAATGCGATCATTTTATCTGCTACAACGTGGGTACAGGAATTGCAGCAGCTGTGGTGGCCGGCGCAAGGCTGATCCGGGGGGAACACAACAATGCCGGGGAGATCTGCCGGGATGTGATCCACAGGTCCGATGCAGATACCGCATGCTGCGGGCTGGAAGCGGCTGCCTCAGGCCGGGGCATTGAGCAGGAGGCAGCCAGAAGGCTGGCGGATTGGCCGGAATCGGTGTTGAACCGGTGCGCCGGACCTGTCACCGTCAGGGAGGTGTTCGCAGCCTGCCGGGAGGGAGACGGGCTGGCTGAGGCAGTGACGGACAGCGCGGCCCATGTGCTGGCAGCGTCTGTGGTGGGGATGCAGCATCTGCTGGACCCGGACCGGTTTATATTCGTGGGCGGTGTGGTCTCCGACACCTGGTTCTTTGAACGCCTTAAGGGGAGGATCAGGGAACTGGCCAAGGAAACGGGGACAGAGTGGAGCGCGGATCTTCAGGTCTCAGGGTTTGGCACGGAATACGCAGGTCTTTTGGGGGCTGCAAGCGTGGCATTCTACGGTATGAGCGGGTGCGGCGCAGTCCGGCACTGCGGGGAGTACGCGGACCCGCCGATCAGGACAGGCTGCAATGTGGAATAGGCCGCGGCATACAAGCCAGCATTAGATATTTACTTAAAGGCGCACTTTAACGGACCCGGCGGCAGGACTGAGTGGCCGGGTTCGTAAAAAATAAATAATAAAAGGAGAAGTATATGAAAAAAGCACTGTGTTTCATTATGGCGGCAGCACTATTGGCAGGTTCTTTGACAGGCTGCTCATCTAAAGGGTCTTCCGCCCAGCCTGCACAAAGCGAGGCAGGGCAGTCAGGAGGCGGCTCGGGCGGCACCTCAGGCGGCGGCGCCAAGGCAGCGGGAGGCGGCACCACGTCGGACGGCAAGTATGACCTGGTGTTCTGGGTTTACTCCGATGCGGTGTTAAACGACCAGGGCAAGCTGTTTGACCAGTGGGTGAAGGAATATTGTGAGGAAAATGAGAACGTGAATTCCATCACCTTAATCGGCAAGAACGATGCAGATCTGCTGACCAGCCTGATGGCAGGCGTAGGCCTCCCGGATATGTTCTTTGCCAGTGCTAAAAACCTGGTGCAGTACAAGGAAGCCATTGACCTGCTGGACCTGGCTCCGGTATACACAGAGGCGGAGTACAGGGATGGATTTTATGAGTCCGCTATCAGTGCAGTCTCTGTGGACAACGGCATGTGGGCCATCCCGTTTATGAGCTATGTGCCTATTATCTTCAGAAATACTGAAGTGATGGAGAAGGCGGGAGTTGATTGGGAGAATGAAAAACTGACTACCTGGGACGTGTTCTATGAGGAGTGTGAGAAGGTGAAGGCGGCCGGGATAGACGCCACCCACTCCTGGGCCCAAGGCGGCTTCTTCTGTCCGGGAGCGGTTTTGGCCTGTGATGCCCCCAATCTGACGGTGGGACTGGAGAACGGAGAGACAACACTCAAGCCGGAACAGCTGGTGCGCACCTTTGAGACGTTAAAGAAGCTGGAGACTTACTCCAACGGCATGTCCTATGACGATGAGGCGGCTGCCGAGGCATTTAAATCCAATGAGCTGGCATTTATCTGCGCGGGACCGTATAACGAGCCTGACTATATCCAGGCAGGTACAAAATACGATGTACAGCTGATCCCTTCTTATGAGGAGAATGGCTGGACCGGCGGACTCCAGGGCTGGGATTTCATGTACGGTGTGAATACAGGTGATGAGGGAAGGAATGAAGCCATTCTTGGATGGCTGAAGAAGATGGGGTCTTATGAGGTCCAGCAGCAGTTTGCTCAGGTGATCGGCCGTTCCGTACTGCGCGAGGATGTAATGGATGACCCGGAAACACAGCAGACTGAAATCCTGTCTATTCTGGCAAAAGGCCTGAGCTGCGGCATGAACCAGATGGACTTTGGCCACAGCAGCGTATTCTGGACAAGCGCTATCGGAGATGTGGCGCCGGCAGCTGCCAGCGGTTCAATATCACCGGAGGATGCGGCAGCGCAGCTGATCGAGGGAATCAACGGATTATATGCGGAGGCCGGCGAAGAATAGAGAGCTGTCCCGGGTGCTGCCCTAATGGCAGCGCCCGGACCGGAAAGGGGTAAATACAATGAAAGCAGAGAAAAACAAGGCCCCGAAATCATCATTTATGTACAAGGCGCGCAGGTACTCCCTGAATTATCTGGGACTGCTGCCCTTCTTCCTTCTGTTCTCGGTATTCATTTTCTACCCCTTTTTCCAGGGCGTATTTATGAGTTTTACCGACTGGTCAACTGCCAGCAGGGGAAATGTGAATTTTGTGGGCATTGAAAATTACAAGTTTATACTTTCAGGCAAGGGAACCACATCCGTACGGTTCATAAAGTCGTTGAGGAACCTGGTGCTCTACGTGCCCATGACCCTGGCTGTGGGCCTGACGCTGTCCCTGACCCTGGCGCTGGTCACACGCCAGCTGTCCCAGAAGCTGTTTGGGGTGTTCCGGGGGATCTATTTCGTTCCTTATGTTCTTCCGCTGTTTCTCTGCGCCGGAATCTGGCAGTGGTTTATGACCACGGGAACAGGCCTTGTGTCCTCAGCCCTGGCTTCCATGGGAATAGGGCGGGGCGTGAGCTGGGACAGTACGGACATCTACGCCATTGTATATGTGCTGTTTGTGGATGTGTGGAATTCGGTTGGTTTCAACTATGTGATTATCAGCGCGGGGATGGCGGACATCTCGCCTGATATATATGAGGCGGCTGAGATAGACGGGGCTTCCACTTTCAAAAAGATGCGTTATATTACCATACCGCTGCTGGAGCCGATTCTGTTCTTTGTCATTACATATGGATTTATCAGCGCACTGCAGGTCTATGATATTCCGTGGATTATTTCCAGCGGCAGTGATGTGAACAATGTGGGCGGCCCGGGCCAGGTGATGTCCTTCCCGGTGATGGAGATGGTACGAAATATCTATCTGGGCGGCAAGTCCGGTCTGGGGCGGGCCTGCACAGAGGGCGTGATCCTGATGACCGCGATTCTGGCTGTAACAGCAGTCCAGTTTAAAGCCAGACGCAAAAAAGTATAAGGGGGGATCTAGTTGAGGACAAAAAACAGAGTTGAGAAGATTGTTCTGACGGTGCTGGCCTCAGTGTGGGGGCTGGTCTGCCTGTTTCCCATCTGGGTATTGATCAGCGGGACCTTTTCCCTGGATTCCAACAACCTGACCAAGACATTTTTCCCTAATTCCCTGGGAAATGGGCTTGTCAAATGCCGGGAGGCGCTGCTGACCATTGACATTGCCACAGCTACCGTCCATACCTTTATCTATACGGGAATCACTGTGGCGGGGATTCTGCTGGTCAGTTCCCTGGCGGCCTATGAGTTTACATTTTACCGCTTTCCGTTAAAGAAGCTGCTGTTCGGCCTTCTGATGGTCAGCATGATGCTGCCCCAGGTGCTGTACATAATCCCGCTGTACCGGCTGGTGTACAACATGGACCTGTCCGATACCTTCGCAGGCATATCCATGCCCATGATGGTGTCGGCCCTGTCGGTATTTATCATGATGCAGTTTCTGGAAGATCTGCCGGCCTCCTTTATCGAGTCGGCTCGCATCGACGGAGCGGGACATTTCCAGATCTATGGGCGGATCGTGCTGCCTCTGATGCGCAACGGCATACTGACCACAGTGGTGCTGATGTTTATGAAGATCTGGGGCCAGTATCTGTGGCCCGCTCTGGTGACAGGGCAGAAGATCAAGCCCATCAGCGTGACCGTGGCAAACCTGCTGAATCCCAATTTCTGGGTGGACCCCAGGGTGAAGATAGCGGCGATGCTGATTGCAATGATACCGCCGCTGGCCATTTATCTGGTGTTCCAGCGGTATGTAATAGAAGGAATTACCATGTCAGGTGTGAAGGGTTAGTGTTGAAATGATGAATATGAGGAGGACATTTTAAGTGAATGAATATGTGGTATCTAATGAGGAACTGAGGAAATGGTGTTCTGTTCCGGTGGAGCAGCTGGGAGACCATCCGGACCGGAAGATGGAGCTGATGATGGGGGAGGACAAGGCGGCGCTGCTGGAGGAGATCGGCAACATGATTACAGATGAGGTCATTGCCAACAACGCCGCAGGGAAACCCACAAAATGGGTGCTGCCCGGCGGGCCGTCGGGTCAGTATGAGACATTTATCCGCAGGGTGAACGCGGAGGGGATCAGCCTTAAGAACCTGCACATTTTTCATATGGATTCCTGGCTGGACTGGGAGTTCCGGCCATTTCCGGAGAGCAATATGCGGTTTAACTGCAAGGGGAAAATGACGAAAAGCTTCTATGATAAGATCAATCCCGAGCTGACTGTGCCGGTGGAGCAGCGGTATTTCCCAGACCCCTTTAACCCGGATTACTTTGACCGGAGAATCGAGGAGCTGGGCGGTATTGACACCGTGCTGGCCGGGGTGGGCTGCAAGGGCCTGATCGCATTTAACGAGCGCCCCCAGTCCAACACCCATCACATTACGCTGGAAGAGTACGAGCAGTCCAAGACCAGGATTGTCACCATGAACGAGGAGACCATTATTGCCTACGCGGAGCGGGAATTCGGCGGCTGCTATGAGGCGCTGCCGCCCAATGGGATCACCATTGGCATGAAGTCCATGCTGACCGCTAAACGGGCCATCTTCATCGTCATGACCGGTTCCTGGAAGGAGACGGTGGTGCGGGTGGCCATGTTCAGCGAACCCACGGCCCAGTACCCGGTGACCCTGTTCCCGAAACATGTGCCCCAGTGCATCATGTGCTGTGACAGGGCAACGGCGGACCATGTGATTTCCAGGAAATACCAGGACACACCTATACTAAAGTAAAATACTCCGCAGCGGGCAGCGGGCCGTAGCCGCAGTAGCCGGGCGGCAGCCGCAGTAGCCGGGCTGCAGCCGCAGTAGCTGGGCGGCAGCCGCAGTAGCCGGGCGGCAGCCGCAGTAGCCGGGCGGCAGCCGCAGTGGCCAGGCCGCAGCAGCAGTGGCCGGGCCGCAGCCGGGCCGCCCCGCCAGGCTGCATCTGCGGAATCATGAATGGGAAAGGAACTGAATAGCCATGGACAGAAAACCTCAAGTGATTGTCGCATATTCCCACAATGTATCCCAGGCCATCCGGGTACATAAGCTGCCCAAGCCGGGTGAGACCATCCGCGCCCTGCAGGTCAGCGCAGGCATGGATGGGGCAAAGGGGACCAACACAGCAGTGGCCTGCGCCCGGGTGGGCGCGGATGTGGCCATGGTGGCCCACGTCAAGGGCGGAGACTGGTATTATAAGGGACAGCAGATGCTAAGGGAAGCTGGAATCGATGACACCTACGTGATTCTGGGGGAAGGGATCAAGGATACGTCGGGCGTGGTTCTCATCGATGACGAGGGCAACAACATGATTGTGCTGGGCGCCCACAATGAGCAGGCTATTCCTGACAGTGAGGTGGATGCTGCGCTGGAAGCCATGAAGGGGGCCGGTTACTGCGTCACAGGCTATGAGATCAATGAACAGAGTGTGCGCCGCATTCTGCGCAAGGCCATGGAGCTGGGAATCAAAACCGTGGTTAATCCTTCGCCGGTTCCGGATTTTGTGCCGGACTACTGGGGGGACATCAGCCTGCTGGTGCTCAATGAGGTGGAGCTGGGGCGTATGCTGAATCTGGTGGGTGTGGAATATGATGAAGGCAGCTGGGAGGAGGGGGCCAGGATACTTAAGGGCGCCTACGGAGTGGGCGATATCGTGGTTACCCTGGGTCAGAACGGATTCTTCTGTCTGGAGGGGGATCAGGTATTCCAGGCGCCGGGCATCCCGGTGAAGGCCACTGACACCACCGGAGCCGGGGACGGGTTCATGGGAGCCATGACAGCCAGGCTGGCCATGGGGGATAACCTGGCCCAGGCCTGCCAGTATGCCAACCGGTATTGTTCCATAACCGTGCAGAGGGACGGGACTATCAGCAGTTATCCGGGGGCCGGTGAAGTGGAGGAGATTTTTAAAGATATGAAATAATAAATAAAATGTTATAAACAGCCGCTGATCAGCGCATCATAATCTGATCAGCGGCTGTTTGTCATTTTAAAATGACAACGAATGAATGGAAAGTTATACTGAATGCAAGCATAATAGATCTCAGAAAGAATGTGATAAAGATGATTCAGGATTTAACGCAAAAACAGATCCAGCTTTTAAACTGCCTGGTGCAGCAGGAACATGCCATCAGTGCCGAGGAACTGGCCAAGCGGTTGGGATTCTCGGCCAGGACCGTGCTGCGCTACATCTCGGTGTTGGAGGAGGAGCTGCAGGCGTTCGGGGTGCATATCTCCCTGAAGCGGGGGCAGGGCTACCAGCTGGAAGGAAACCGCGCCGCCTTAAAGCCCCTTCTGAACCAGAAGGAATACAGGCACAAGGATGGGGACAAGCGGATTTACGAGATGATCCTGGAGATTATCGACCAGGACGAGACAACCATTGAGAAACTCAGCGAAGCCATGTTTTTGAGCCAGTCCACCTTAAACAAGATGACATCGGATGTGAAGGAGTTCCTGGGCAGGTACCGCCTGTCTCTGGTCAGCAAGCCCCACCATGGCCTGTCCGTGGCCGGGGAGGAGACGGACATCCGCACGCTTCTGGGGGACATTGGCCTGGATTACTGTAATGCCAGGCTGGTGAACACGGGAATTTACAACATTTCCCAGGAGGAACTGAACCGGACGGACCAGCTGGTGTTTGGGTACATCCAGAAGTACAGGCTGATGGTGGCGGATATGGATCTGAACAACCTGATTGCCAGGATTGTGATTGCCGTCTCCCGTTGCCGCAAGGGCAGGCATGTGACCGGGATTCAGCTGTCCTATCCCATCACCGGCCACAATTACCAGATGATCCAGTCCATTATGGAGGAGCTGGGCGAGCTGTTCCATGTGGAGATCACGGAGGCGGAATGCCAGTATGTGATGGTTTACTCCGGCTTCATTGGCTATGACATCACCATCGAGGACACCGAGATTGACCGGGAAATGCTTCGTTTCGTGGACGGGTTCCTGACGGAGATATCGGAGCTGACGGGAGTCAGCTATGAGAAGGACGAGAAGGTGATGAACGTCCTCAGCCTTCACTTAAAGGCCCTGATGCAGAGGGCCAGGGCCGGCAATTATTCACCCAATCCCATTATCAACCAGATCAAGAGCAGCTATCCCCTGGAGATGAACTATGCGATCCTTATGGCCCAGCGCTTTGAGGAGCGGTTCGGTGTCTCTATCAATGAGGACGAGATCGGGTATCTCACGGTTTATCTGGGGGTCTATGAGCCTCAGGCCAGGGACCGGATCAGGGCTGTGATCCTGTGCAACTACGGGATCGGCACCTCCCAGATGATTCTGGAGAAGATCCAGAGCGAGGTGAAGGACCTCTTCATCTGCGGTGTGTACCCGGTGCGCTATCTGCCGCTGGCTGTGGAACGGGCGCCCCAGGTGATCATCTCCGCGGTGCCGGTGGAGGATTATGACGGGGATATTCCGGTGATCGTGTCCCCGGATCTGCTGGGGGAGAAGGCCACCCGGTATATCCGCGGGCGGATCTGGCAGAGGATCAATATAGAGGGTGAGCTGATGGGATACTTTGATCCGGCATGTTTTAAACACATCCGGGCAAAAGACCGGTTCCAGGCCATCCACCAGCTGGGGAGCCTGCTGAAATGTGAGAAGGCCATCGGCCAGGAGGTCATAGACGCCATCGAAAAACGGGAGCGCATCAGCTCCACGGAGGTGGGGAACCTGGTGGCTGTGCCACACGTGCTGCAGCAGGGTGATTTTGTATCATGTATAGCAATCGGCATTCTGGATAAGCCTATTCAGTGGGGAAATGAGATGGTACAGATGGTGTTTCTGGCCTGTTTCAACCAGTCCTCAGAGCAGTCGGCCCGGATATTCAGGACATTGTACAAGGTGGTGCGCTCCGAAAAAATGGTGCGCAGGCTGATTCAGACCGAAGATTTTAGTTCATTTCAAAATATTATGTGCAGGGGAGATTTATCATGACCAGGGAAGTAATCAAACAGGAATACATTTTTACAGGAATGGATTTTGCAAACAAGGAAGAAGCGCTTCACGCCATCGCGGAGCAATCGGTGAGGCTGGGGCTGTGCAGGGATGTGGAGGAGACCTACCAGGGATTTCTGGAGCGGGAATCCCAGGGACCTACCGGAATGGAGGAGGGCTTTGCCATTCCCCATACCCGCTGTGAGGCAGTGCTGCACTCCGGCATCATTGTGATGAAGTCAAAACAGGAGATTGAGTGGGAATCCTTTGACGGGAAGCCGGTGGACATCATGATCGCGCTGATCGTGCCTAAGGAAAATTATGGAAATGAACATATCCAGATTCTTTCATCCCTTTCCAGAATGCTGATGAAGCAGGACTTCCGCAACCAGCTGAAGGGATCGGATTCATCCCAGGAGATCTATGAGGTGATCCATCAGGCAGTAGCAGCTAAATAAGTGATTCAATACCCCGCGGGCAAGCTGCGGGAGTAACCATAGAAAAGAGGAAAAAACAATGGCAAAGAAAAAATTAGTAGCATTATGTGCATGCACCATGGGACTGGCCCACACCTTTATGGCGGCTCAGGCTCTGGAGGACGCAGCCACTGAGCTGGGATTCGACGTGAAGGTGGAGACACAGGGAGCCGACGGCATCCAGAATGAGCTGACTCCTGCTGAGATCGCTGATGCGGATATCATTATCCACGCAGTTGCAATCGCTCCGCAGAACAACGAGCGTTTTGACTCCTATGACATCTATGAGATCGGCCTTCAGGACGCCATCAAGAATGCCAAGGGAATCATCCAGGAAATCGAGAGTATGGAAGCCTGATCAGGTGGACGAGAGATAAGGGGGACTAAATAATGGCTATTACAAAGAGAAGTGCATTAACAGGGCAGGCGGAGAACAAGAACGGCGGTAACGCCTCCAAGCCTGTTGAGAAGAAACCTGAGCTGCAGGAGAAAAAAGGACTTTGGGACACACTGTCACGCCACGTGATGACCGGTATCAGCAACATGATTCCGTTCCTGATCATGGGCGGACTGATTCTGGCATTTTCCCAGCTGATTCCTTACGTAATCCTGGGCGTTGACCCGTCCATGGGCATTGTGGATGCCATGAACAGCGGAGAGTACGCAGGCTTTACCTTGTCGCTGCTGAAATTCGCCAACCTGTGCGCTGACTTCGGCGGCACTCTGTTCGGCTTTGCGATTCCCATGTTTGCCGCATTTATGGCCAATTCCATCGGCGGCAAGCTGGCATTTCCGGCCGGATTCATCGGCGGGCTTATGGCTACCAAGCCAACCGCAGTGCTGGACCTGGTGGACGGTACCTGGACCACCTCCGCACCGGTTGCATCAACCTTCCTGGGCGCTCTGATTATCGCCATCGCAGCAGGTTATTTTGTGAAATATTTAAACCAGAAGATCAAGGTGAGCCACAATATGCTGGCATTTAAATCCACCTTCCTGATCCCCATGCTGGCGGCTGTATTTGTCATGCTGGGCATGCATCTGGTTGTAACACCCATCGGCGGCCTGCTTAACAGCCTGATCAAGGCCGGTCTGTCCGCGGCGGGCGCAGCCGGTTCCTATGGCTACACCATCGCCCTGTCGGCGGCCACTGCCATTGACCTGGGCGGACCCATCAACAAGGCGGCAGGCTTCGTGGCCCTTGGATTTACCACGGACAAGGTACTGCCCATCACAGCCCGCGTGGTTGCTATCGTGGTTCCCTCCTTTGGTCTGGGACTTGCAACCCTGATCGACAAGGTGGTTGTGAAGAGGCACGTATTTGACAGACAGTTCTATCCCCAGGGAAAGACAGCCATGTTCCTGGCTCTCATGGGAATCTCCGAGGGCGCCATTCCCTTTGCCCTGGAGCTGCCCAAGCTGATCATTCCCTGCTACATGATCGGCGCAATCTGCGGTTCTATCTCAGCCACCCTGCTGGGTGCGGTGCAGTGGTTCCCGGAGTCCGCTGTGTGGGCATGGCCTCTGTGTGAGAATATTCCGGCCTATATTGCAGGGATTGTGATCGGCGCTGTGGTAACTGCGCTGCTGGTAATATTCCTGAGAAACAACATGATTAACAAGGGAACATTGACCGTGGATTCCAACGACTGATGTAACGAGGAGATAAAATCATGGCATTTCATCTGAAAAATGGGCGGCAGTTCCTGGAAAAGACCGGTCTGGACGGGCTGCTGCTGACGTCCAGAGAGAATAAGTTTTATGCGGCGGGGCTTTATAGCGGCAGCGGGTATGTACTGATTACCTTAAAGGGCTGTTATGCCATTGTGGACGGCCGCTACTATTTACAGCAGAAATGCCGGATGGAGGAAGCGGGGGCGGCGGGCGGACTGAACGCCGCCGCCCTTCTGGCGGATGACTCCCGCAGATTCTTTGACCATATCAATGAGATCGCGGCCATGGAGCAGATTAAGACCCTGGGCTTTGAGCAGGACGGCGTGACCTATATCCAGTACCAGAAGCTGAAGGCAGCCCTGGAGCCGGTGCTGGTTCCCGTCTCGGCAGATCCCATCCGTATGGTGAAGGATGAGGAGGAGATCGCCTGCATCAGCAGGGCCTGTGAGATCGCGGACCGGGGGTATTCCTATATCCTGGGCCAGATCCGGGCTGGAATGACGGAGAAGCAGGTGGAGAACCATCTGCTTTACTATATGAAGAATCTGGGTGCACAGAAGGAGTCCTTTGACATCATTGTGGCCAGCGGCGAAAACGGGGCCAAGCCCCATGCCAAGGCCGGGGACCGGGTGATCCGGGATGGGGATTTCGTGACCATGGACTTTGGGGTGCGGGTGGGAGAATACTGTTCTGACATCACCCGCACCGTGGCCGTGGGCTATGCCGCGCCGGAGATGAGCGGGATCTATGAGATCGTGAGAAGGGCCCAGCGCCTGGCGGTGGGCGCCATCCGTCCGGGGATGAAATGCTCCGAGATTGACCGGGTGGCCAGGGCTGTGATTGAGGATGCAGGCTTTGGGAAGGAGTTCTCCCACAATCTGGGCCATGGCCTGGGGATCGCATGTCATGAGCTTCCGAATTTTTCCAAATCCGATGACACGGTGCTGCAGTCGGGCATGGTGATGACTGTGGAGCCGGGAATTTATGTGGAAGGCCTGGGCGGCGTGCGGATTGAGGACGATGTGCTGGTGACGGAGGATGGATACCGGCTGCTGACCGCATCTTCCAGAGAGTTGACGGTGGTGGGCTGACTGCGGCCGTTCGCGATATACGCCGCCTGTGGGTGACGGAAAGCAACTATCATACACGCCATAGGAGGATTGACATGAACAAGACATTTCTGAAGAACCTGTGTGAGGCCGCTGCGGTGGCCTCCAATGAACGCCAGGTGCGGGACGTGCTGAGGCAGGAGTGCGGGAAATATGCGGATGAGACTGCATATGACGGGTTGGGGAGTTTGATTTTTACACAGTGGGGGAAGGCGGCAGCTGGTGAGACAGCCGGCTTGTCTGGGAGCGATGGGACCGGTGCATCTGGCGGCAGCCACTCCGGCCCCACAGTCCTGCTGGCGGCCCACATGGATGAGGTGGGCTTTCTCGTGCGCTCCATCTCCAGCCAGGGGATGCTCATGGTGCTTCCGGTGGGCGCTGTCCGCACATTTTCCAGGTTTATGCAGGAGGTGACGGTCACTGCCGCTGACGGCAGAAGCTGGAGAGGGATTCTCAATGCGGAGTATGACAATGGAAAAAAAGAGGCGGTGGGGCTGTATGTGGACCTGGGGCAGGATTCCAGGGAAGATATTGAGAAGATGGGAATCCGCCCCGGGGACATGGTGACATTTGCCTCCGGCTTTCAGGAGTACGAGAACGGCCGTTTCGCCGCCAGGGCTCTGGACGACCGGGCGGGCTGTTATGTGCTGGGTGAGCTGATGAAGCGGATGGCGGAAATGGATCACCCTAACCGCATATGCTGCGCTTTCACCGGCTCCGAGGAAGTGGGTACCAGGGGCGCCAAAACCGCCGCCAGGGTGGTGGAGCCGGATCTGTGCATTGTGCTGGATGTGGCCTGCAACGGCAGTGAGTTTGTGCGGGACCACACCAACAACCGGCAGCTGGGCAAAGGCCCGATGCTGGTCCACTATGACAAGACTGTGGTATCCAGCCGTCCCATGGTGGAGCTGGTGCGAAGGTCGGCCGCGGAACTTAACATCTCTCTTCAGGATGATATGTTCTTAAATGGCGGGACCGACGGAGGCGTGCTGCATCAGGACGGTACGGGCCATCCCACGGTGGTGCTGGGGATTCCCACGCGGTACGGGCATTCCCCCAACTCTATTGCCAGTTATCAGGATATGGACCAGATGGTGGATCTCCTGGAGTGCCTGCTGATGAAGCTGGACAGCCGGGAGTATGAACAGATTCGATTTGAGGCGGAGACAGATGGATTATAAATTTGATGAGATTATAGACAGAAAGGGTACATTCTGTACCCAGTGGGATTACATTCAGGACCGGTTCGGGGAGCGGGATCTGCTGCCATTTTCCATCTCCGACACGGATTTCAAGGTACCGGGGCCGATACAGGAGAAGCTGGAACAGGTGGTGAAGCATGGTATCTATGGATACAGCAGGTGGAACCATGAGTCCTTTAAGGGGGCGGTTGCAGCGTATTTTGCGGACCGCCATGGGGCGCAGATTGAGGAGGACTGGGTGGTGTACAGCCCTTCGGTGCTCTACTCCATCGCCGTGCTGTTCAGGCTTCTGAGCCGGGAACATGACAAGGTGATGGTGTTTGAACCCATGTACGATGCATTTTACCATGTGATCCGGGACAATGGGCGGGAGATGGTGCCCATGAAGCTGACCCATGGGGATAAGGGTTATGAGATTGATTTTGAGCGGTTTGAGGAGCTGGTAAAGGGCTGCCGCATCTTTTTGCTGTGCTCCCCCCACAACCCCACCGGGCGTGTGTGGACAAGGGCTGAGTTGGACCGCATGGTGGAGCTGTGCAGAAAGCATGAGGTGGACATTATATCAGATGAGATCCACTCAGATGTGATTCTCACAGACCGGAGGCATCAGACCATTCTCAAATACACGGACTATTATGACGGCCTGTATCTGGTCAGCTCCAGCAGCAAGACGTTCAACACCCCGGGACTCATCGGCTCCTACTGTGTGCTGCCCGGCGGCCAGGTAAGGGATGCCTTCATCTCCCGCATGAGAAACCAGGATTTCCTGAACTCGGTCAGTCTCATGGGAATGCATGCGCTGATTACAGGGTATGGGGAGTGTATGGAATATGCGGACCAGCTGACGGAGTATATCCGGGGGAACATGAAAGAACTGGAAAATTTTGTAAACACAGAACTGGCCTCCAGGGGCGTGCGGTTTCAGATTCCGGAGGCCACCTATCTGGCTTGGATTGACATGAGCGGCGTGAGCGCGGATTCCGAGGCCATCCAGGATGTTCTGATCCACGTTGGCAAGGTGGGGATCATGCCTGGGAAAACTTATGGGGATGAGAAGTATCTGCGGATGAACCTGGGGTGTCCGCGGGAGAAGCTTATGGATGGAATGAGGCGGATGAAGAGGGCGTTTGAGGCGCTGGGATAAATGCCGATGATGGCAGATAAGGCAGCTGTTTTATACCGGGGGAGTATATGCCTGGTATGGAACAGCTGCCTCTTTTTATTATGTACTGCTCTTTTTGCCGGCGCGCCTGGACCTGTAAACGTCCTTGTTAAAGGGGATAATATAGGTGCATTCATAGTGTATGGCGGTGATCCTGCTGTGGATGAATACGGTTCCGTCCTTTAAGATCCCCCGGGAGGTGATGCCCATGGCGGGGACGCCCCTGCGGCAGTTGAGGAGGCCCGCTTCCTCCCTGGTGAGCATGGCCGGCTGGTAGCTGGTCATGAAATGGGATATCCGGTATTTGCAGCTTAAGGCATAGTTCTGGATGGAGTCCTCCAGAATATCCCGGTTCAGTTCTGGGAACAGGCGGCAGGGCAGGTATCCGGTCTCCACTTGGTTTATCTCGTAGCGGACGATTCGGACGCGCTGGAATTCCCATACCTCCTCCCCGGCCCCCAGATTGAAGATCCGGGCCAGTTCAGGGTCCGGTAAGACCCTTTTCAGGTAGATCAGCTTGGACTGGAGATCCTGATAGGAGACCTCGATCAGGGAGTTGTAGACCAGGGGATTGCCCAGGGCCCGCTCCCGTATGTAGATCCCGTCCCCCTGGGTGGTCTGGATCAGTCCGATGGCCCTCAGCCGGTTCAGGGCTTTCTGAACCGTAAAACGGGAAACGCCGTAGGCCGACGCCAGGTCCCGCTGGGTGGGCAGCTTGTTGCCTGGAAACGTCTGCTGATAGATTTTGCTGATGAGGTCAACTACAATAAACTCTGTCTTTTTAGAACTCATATGATCACTCCTTAGTAGCCTGGGTAAGTCCTGCCTTATACGCTTCAGTTTAACTGATCGGACGGGAAATGTAAACAGGCCGGGTATGAGCACCACATAGGCCCGGTATGGGACTGCCCAGGCGCCCTATCGAGCTGCGGTTTGGGGCATCACATTACGGCGTCACCAGCGTTCCGTCCGGTGTCCTGCTCTGGGTCCATTCGTGAGGCCGGTAGACCACCGGATATTTCAGGATCTCCTCCTCGTTGATGTCCACGCCAATACCAGACGCCTCGATGGGATAGAAGAAGCCGCCTCTTGCTTCGTTGTATCCCGGGAATACTGCTTTTATCTTGTCCTTCAGTTCAATATTCTCCTGAATTGCAGCGTTGTGGAGATGGATGTTTAAATGGGTGTTTACCGCCACGCCGATGGGGGTGATGTCCGACGGCGTATGCCAGGCGATGCGGACGCCGAAGGGTTCGCAGAAGGCCGCCAGCTTCAGTGCCGGAGTGATACCGCCCAGCTGGGATACGTGGCAGCGGAGGAAATCGATGCGGCGGCCGGCGACCAGATCCTTCCACTCCATGGGGTTGTTGAACAGCTCTCCTGTGGCAATGGGGGTGGCGCACTGGGAGCGCAGCTGGGCCAGCCATTCGTTCTGGTCGGGAGGCAGCAGGTCCTCGATATAATAGGGCTTGAAGGGCTCCACATCCTTGGCAAACTGAATGGCCTGGTTGGGATAAAAACGCTCATGGACATCGTGGAGGATGTGGAAGCTGAAGCCGTATTTTTCCCGCAGCTTTTTGAACATGTGAACCGTATTTCTCATATAGTCATCCTGGTCGAAATACGTTCCCTCCATGGGATTCTCAGGCGTTCTGAGGCTGTCGGGGATTCCTCCGTAAAAGCCCAGCTGGCAGCGGATGTGCTGATAGCCCTCCTCCCGGATTCGGTCTATCTGGCCATAGAGCTCCTCCATGGTGTCGGCCACCGCATGGGTGTAGGCGGGGATCGCGGTGCGGGATCTGCCGCCCCAGAGCTGGTACAGCGGCATATCTGCCAGCTTCCCTTTAATATCCCACAGGGCCATGTCAATGCCGGCCACCGCGTTGTTGATCACCGGTCCATTTCTCCAGTAGGAATTCACCATCATCAGGTTCCAGAGATCCTCAATGTCATTGGCGTCCCGTCCAACCAGTATGGGCTTTAGATATTCATCGATCACGGTTTTCACTGCCAGAGGCCGCTGCTGAAATGTAGCGCAGCCAACTCCATACACGCCTTTATCAGTAAAAACCTTGACGGCTGTCAGGTTGTGGCGCTCGGGATTTGTGATATAGCAGACTATATCAGTGATGATTGTAGGGTTCATATGTGTAGCTCCTTTTTCTATTTTGTTTTCTGAGCAGTGCAGACTGTTTAATCACATTTAAGCATATGCAAAAGGAGAAGTCAACAGAGCCTGCCAGAAGGCCTGAAAATGAGAAAAAAACAGTCCAATATTGCAAGAAAAATCTAAAAAACCTTTTAAATACAAGGGTTTTTGAATTGAATTTTAGAAAAATGGTATGGTTTACACCGCGTTTCATTTATGCTATAGTCAAATCACTGAGCACGTGCAGAGTCACTCAAAGCAAAACAATATATCAGGAGGGAACGCAAAAGACGATGGAGCGGAATGAGATAGTTGCAGAAATTGTAAAGTATGTAGGCGGTAAAGAGAATATATTAAATGCCTGGCATTGTATGACACGCCTTCGGTTTGACTTAAAGGACAGGACGCTTGTGGAGGAAGAGAAGCTGAAAGCGCTTGAAGGGGTTATGGGCGTCCAGTATGCCAAGGAGCAGCTTCAGGTTGTGATCGGAACCAGTGTGCATAAATATTATGAGATCCTGATGCAGATGCTGGATCTGAAGGAGGGGGAGGCCCCGGCTGCGGACGAGGGAGCCAAGAAAAAGGATATTATCACATGGTTCATGGATGTGGTATCCGGCGTATTCGGCCCCATTGTGCCGGCCATTGCAGGGGCGGGTATGATCAAAGGCCTGATCGGCGGCCTGGTTGCCCTGGGAGTCATCTCCAACGCCACAGATACATATAAGATCATTGACATGCTGGCCGGCGGAGTGTTCACATTCCTTCCATTTTTCATTGCGGCCTCAGCAGCTAAAAAGTTTAAGACCAACCAGTATCTTGCCATTGCCATTGCCTCTGTCATCATGTACCCAACCATGGTGGATGCGGCGAAGCTGGGGGAAGTGAGCAGTTTACTGTTCGCGGGGCTGATCCCTGTGCCGGTGTTCAACTACACCTCCTCCGTGATCCCGATTATCTTCGGCGTATTTGCATTAAGCTACATCCACAAATGGGTGGACAGAGTTGTCCCGGAAGCCGCAAGGACTGTGGTAACGCCCACGCTGACCCTGTTTATTGCCGGATTCTTCACGCTGACAGTGATTGGGCCAATCGGAATCTACATGGGTAAAGGGCTGGCATGGCTTATAGATTCTCTGTTCGGCGTTTCCTCAATCCTGGCCGGCGTGGTGGTAGGCGCGCTCCGCCCCATCTCCATCCTGACCGGCATGCACCACGCCATGACGCCCATTGCGCTGGAGAATTTCGCCACCAAGGGCTGGGATATGCTTATGCCTATGATGTTTATCACCAACCTGTCTATCGTGGGCGCTGCCTGCGGCTGCTACTTTAAAGAGACAACCCAGAAGGACAAATCCATTGTCCTGTCCGCAGTGTTGTCCGGCATTCTGGGAATCACCGAGCCGGCCCTGTTCGGGGTGCTGACCAAGTATAAGAAAGGCTTCCTGGCAGCAACCATCGCCAGTATTGTGGGAAGCGCGTTTATCAGCGCATTCGGCGTGAGGCTGTATGGGTATATTACTTCCAGTGTATTTAGTATTCCGGCGTATATTGGACCGTATTTTATTTGGGCGGCGCTGGGATGGGTGATTGCATTTGGATTGTCATTTCTTTTATCATATTTGTTTGTGGTGAAAATGGAAAAGAAGTGATGTGAGGGTTGGGGCGGATGGGTACGCGGGCGGAGCTGGATGCATCCGTCCGTGAGAGTCAGTGGCTGCGGGCGGGGAGGTTCGGGGTCGGGTTACGGAGCAGGTGCCCCTAAGGCTCCGGCAGCACAAAATGAGGGGCACCGCTATCATTCACTGAGAACTTTTGATAAGTTCTCAGTTCACGACCGCTCGAACTCATGCTTTGAGGCATTCGTTCGTCCCCTCATTTTGTACTGCCGGAGCCTAAGGGGCACGACTGCTCC
>URUZ01000045.1 GCA_900551225.1 uncultured Clostridium sp. | reverse complement strand
AAATAAAACGGTATCATATTAATACTTAGAACCGACGGCCTATATTAAAATACATTGGGAGGAACAATATGAGAATTTATAAAGTCAGATATGATATTTTGATCTGCATGATCCTGGCAGGAGTGATGGCATTTGGCGTGGGTAAGATGCTGCCTGGCGTCTATTCTGCCCTCTACAGCAATTATGCCAGGACGCACACCGCAGCTGCCGGGGATATCGGAGGAGAGGCTGGTGAGGATGTCCATCGGGCAAAGGATGTGGATGACCTTCTCTCCCACGATATGTTTACTGTTGAAAGCAGCTATGGAGCGTTTGTGACAGCGGATTCAGGATATTTTGAGGGGATTTATTTACTAAATCTGGAACTTCCCTCCGGGCAGAGGGTGGCAGCCTGTATCAATCAGGATGGAACACAGAAGGATGATGATACCTATTTAATGCCGGTGGGGCGGGTGGTATATGCTGATTTGTCGGCAGATTCGAAATTTCTTGGATATATTGAGAAGACTGATCCACTGACCCGGAAGGATTTTTATCTGGATATGGAGGGAAATGGCAGCGCAGCCTATAACAGCCCCGATACATATGATCAAAAATATACTATTTATGTCAAGGCAGCTACGGCGGTTGCCAGTTTTGCAGTATTTCATATGGCCGGATCGAAGCTTGGTTTATTTCCATGTTTCTTCCGGAGGAGAAAAGAAAAATAGAAGGAGCGGGCCGGGATTCGGCCCGCTCTGTTTTGGCATGTGGATGGGCCAGGTCACTTTTAAATTATTATTATTTTAGAAACAATCCAGAAATGTGACACAGAATGCACACAAATGTTGTGTATGCTGAAAACATTAGTGATTATTTGGGAGGGGGGCAGCGCAGTCCATGACCAACGAACAATACTACGACCTGATCAAGCCATATGAGGATGCCCGGCGTGTCCTGAACACGCGTCTGGAGATCCTGAATCACAGTTTATACGGGGCCAGGGCGTCCTACGGGCCGGTCCACAATATGCAGAGCCGGATCAAGAGCAAGCAGAGCACAGAGGGGAAATTAAAACGCCTGGGGCTGACAGACGGGATCGCCAATGCCAAGGACTATCTGCAGGACATTGCCGGAATCCGCATCATCTGCTACTTTGTGGACGATATCTACAACATGACGGCCACGCTTAAGAAACAGACCGACCTGGTGGTGATCAAGGAACGCGACTATATCGCCAGCCCCAAACCCAACGGCTACCGCAGCTACCACATTGTGCTGGGGGTGCCCGTATACTGCCTGGACGCCATGGAGTATTTCCCGGTGGAGGTCCAGTTTCGAACCATGTCCATGGACTTTTGGGCCAGCATGGAACACAGGGTCTGCTATAAGAAGAACCCGGAGAACAGAGAACAGCTGGAGCGGGAATTCTGTGGGTTTGCGGCGGTGCTGAAGGGGATTGAGGAGGAGTTTGAGGGGTATAGTGATGTGAAGAGGAATTGACAATCCCCGCTGCCCATGATAAAATGCAAGTGAATACTTGCACAGGAGGCCTCACATGGATGAAACATCTCTGAAAATCATCAATTCTGCAATGAACCTGATTATGGAGCAGGGATACTCTGCCACTACGACCAAGGACATTGCCAGGGCGGCGGGGGTCAATGAGTGCACTATTTTCCGTAAATTCAAGGGGAAGAAGGAGATGGTGCTACAGGCCATGAGGCTGAAGGAGTGGAATCCGGACCTGCGGCCGGAGGATTTTGCGGAGTACAGCGGGCAGTTGAGAGCGGATCTGGAGCGTTTTGCGAAGGTGTATATGGGGAAGGTGACACCGCGGTTTGTGAAGCTCTCCATTGGGCTGCGCACGCCGGAACTGTACGCGGACACAGCGCCGGGAATTATGGTGGTTCCCCAGGTGTTTAAGGATGGGATGGAGCGGTATTTTGCACATATGGCGGAGTCGGGGAAGATTGACGGTGGGAAGGCGCCCGGGGAGCTGGCTATGATGTTCCTGTCCCTGAACTTTGGGTTTGTGTTCCTGCGGGCATCTTTTGGCTGCATGCTGAGTGACATGGGTGAGGAGGAGTTTATATCCAGAAGTGTGGAGGTGTTTGCGGCTGGGATCAGCGCGGAGGGGCGGCGTTTAGATTAGAGCGTGTTTGAAAATCATGGAATTGATAGGTGGCGTCAGTTTGGGCGTCATTTATTTTAAATGCAATGCAAGTGAATACTTGCATGAAAGGAGAAGAAATGGCCAGTTATTTTATTGTTTCAATCAACATGAAGGAACCGGGCGAAGCGGGGGAATACAGGGAGTATATCAGGCTTGTGAAGCCTATTGTGGAGCGGTATGGAGGCAGGTATCTGGTGCGCACAGAGCAGGTTGACTGTGTGGGCGGGGAGTGGAAGCCGGACCGGGTGATTGTGATCCGTTTTCCGGACAGGTGTTCTCTGGATGCCTGCTTTGGGTCAGAGGAGTACAGGCGCATCGCGCAGAAACGGGAGATGAGTGTGAACAGCAGTGCAGTGATTGCAGAGGGAGGAAATGATGAAGATTAGTGAAAATGTGCGCCAGATTAAAATTGATTTTAATGTGACACCGGAGATTGCCAGGTATGTATACGTCTACCTGATTGAGGGACAGACAGGCTGCTGGCTCATCGACTCAGGGGTGGCCGGGGCGTGGAAAGAAATATTCTCCTATATGGAAAATATTGGGAGAAAGCCTTTGGACATCCGCACTTTGTTCCTGACCCATTCCCATCCGGACCATATTGGCTCAGCAAAGGCAATCAGAGATGCAGCAGGGTGCGAAATCTTTGGCCCGGAGAGGGAACGGGGATGGATTGAGGATATTGGGCAGCAGTTTGAGGAGCGGCCCATTCCTAATTTTTACCAGCTGGCCGGTGAGAGTGTGGGACTGGACCGCGGGTTAAAGGGGCAGGACCGGCTGTGTCTGGAGGAGGGCCTGACACTGTCCGTGGTGGAAACGGGCGGGCATTCCCATGGTTCCATATCCTATCTGCTGGAGGAGAAGGGCGTTTTATTTACCGGGGACGCAATTCCTGTGGCAGGTGATATCCCTATTTATGTGAGCCTGAATGAAAGTGCTGCATCGCTGGAGAGAATGAGGCGGCTGTGGCCTGTGGATATCTGCTGCCCGGCCTGGGATACGGTGTACCGTGGGGAGGTGGGGCTGCAAAAGATTGATGGGGCGCTGGAGCTGCTGGGGCGGATAAAGGAAAGCGTGGCCTGGGCAAAGGGGAAGGCAGGCTGTGCGGCATGGATGGAAGGGCAGGAAGGCGGTGTATCCGGGGCAGAAGGGCAGGAAGGCGGCATTTCCAGGGCAGAAGGGCAGGAAGGCGGCATATCCGGGGCAGAAGGGCAGGAAGGCGGCATTTCCCGGGCAGAAGAACAGGAATCCCCCAAGGACTGGCAGGGCCTGGCCTGCCGCCGCCTGGGATTGGATCATCTGGCGGGGAATCCGCTGTTTCGGACCTCGCTGCAGTGTACGGAGACAGAGCGTGTTTGATCAGGGTTACCGTACCAGGCGGGTGTGCCGGAAAGCCACCTGTTCCCTTCTTTGGTATACTTATAATTTGAGCAGCCGGCAGTAATCCTGTTCTGTTTCAATAACACATTCGGCGATCAGTTTGGAGAACGGTTCCATATCATTCAACTGTCTGGAAGCAGACAATGCATTGATATAATCATTTTGCCAGATAGGGGGAATTGACACTACACCATAGCCGGTATGAACCAAAATAAGATTCATCAAGAGCCGGGCGGTCCTGCCGTTCCCGTCAGTGAATGGGTGAATGTCAACCAAACGCTTGTGCGCCATGGCAGCTAACTCAATAGGATGCAGGGTAGATCGTGAGAAATGTATCTGATCTGCCAAATGCTTCATAAGCCGGGAGATTTCATCCGGAGCCGGGGGAACATACTCCGTTCCGGAAATATATACCTGATTGGATCGGTACTGGCCAGCCTGATCAGCGTCAACCTTCTGGTAAAACAGGCGGTGCAGCTTCTTGATGGTGTCCTCTGTGATGTTCATGTCCTGCTGCCTTGCCAGTTCCAGCATGAAGTCATAGGCGGCGCCATGACCGACAGCCTCATAGCAATCCTTCAGTGGCCGGGCAGAGGATATTATTTGTTTGTAGGAATCTGCCTTTTGCAGCAGGTCTTGTAATGTTGGCATAGTGTGAATTCCTATTCTTGACTGGTTTCGCGGCTGGGAATATGCTCCATAATATCGTCTGCCTTAATTTCTATAGGTTATTATAATTCGGATGTCTATATAATACAATAAGTATTCTACAAAATGAAGGAGGTAGATGGGAGCAGGAAAACCGAAAGCAAGAATACCAAATAACACCGGGATAAAGGGTTGATAGTAGCCCACTACGCCTCCTTCATCGGGGCCCAATCTCCCACAAAGTGTGACGCACAGCTGACGGAAAGCAATTTTAAGACACGCTCTAGCCCGGATAGTCATCCATATGATATTTCCCAAGCTCAGAGAAGCGGCCCTTCAGAATCAGCTGGGTGACCACATAGTAAAATGAGTTCAGAGTTTCGCCGGAGATTCCGGGAATATCGCAGGGAACGGAGATTCCGGGGGGACAGATGTCCTTCAGGCGTCCCAGGGGCGCGTACTGGCATAAATCCCCCTGCGTGAACACTGAGAACCAGTCGGTGACATTTTCCATCACCACGGTCAGCAGAGCGCTCTCCTGGGGCGTTATGGGGAGGTGTGGGACAATATCCCGGAAGGACTCGTACCGTGTGTGCTCACAGGGATATGTCTCGGTGAAACGGCTGTCCCCAACCCTGGGCGCCCCGAAAGTTACGACCTTGGGCAGGGGAAGGCCCTCAGGGCGCAGACGGTCCAACTCCGCGGCCATCAGGGAGGCCATGGCTCCGCCCTTGCTGTGGCCTGTCAGGTACAGTCCACCGGGCTGCTGTGATGGGTACAGGAGGACAGCCCTGCGGATCAGGGAGTCCTCCACGGATCGGACGGAGTTTATGAAGCCGGTGTGCACTCTTCCGTGTCCTGGGAAAGGGGTAAAACTGCCGCCGAAATCATTTTTCCAATCCTCAAATGTCCTGGTGGTGCCGCGGAAAGCCATGACCAGTCCAATATCGCTGCGGCATACCAGGCCCGCATCAATGCCATCAGGTCCGCTGACAACGGGATACATGCCGCCCTGAAAGCCGGCTGTCTCATAGTCCGCGGCTGCCTGGCTGTCGAAATTCAGGCTTCCATCCCTGGTGATTCTGGCGGCCAGACGTCCGGCGGCCCATAATTTTTTACGGAGTTCTTCCTCAGAGACCATGGTCAGTCCCCCTTTTTATAATAAGCTTTTAAGGTGATCTGGGCGCCGCCGGATGCAGCGGCCGCGCCCCATATACAGCCCACCCCGATGAGGGTGGTTTTTTGATGAACCTCATAATTAACTGTAAATTTCTGGGAACCATTCAGCAGCCCCCTGGCTGAGTAATGATCCGGGTAGCCCATCAGCCTGCTGTCCGCAATCAGCCCCAGCTCCACGCCTGTGATCCGCTGGGGAGCGCCCACAGCGGTGAGTGTCACATGATCCCACAGATGGGAGGCTGGGAAATACAGCCCTTCGGCCAGCCGTCTGCTCATAGCCTCGCCCTCCCAGGTCAGGCTTTCAAAGAGAAGGGGAGGCGCCGGCTGGGAGATTCCGGTGAAGGTGAGGGTTCCGCCTGCGGGCGGGAAACCGTCTATATGTATCTGGCCGGCAACAGTCAGGGAGCAGGTGTCATTGATTTCAATATCCCTGATCCAGGACTGGCCCCCAGCCAGAATGAGGCGCTGACTAAAGATCAGCTGGGTGTTGTTTTTATAGAGCTGGATATAGAATATCTGGCTCCACTGGGTGCCTGTGACTTCGATCCGCACCGAGTTCCAGAACCGCCCGCCGGGCAGCTCCAGAGGTCCGATCCCGCGTCCGAAGCCCGTCTCATCGCTCCAGACCCGGACGGACTTTTGGGCGTTCTGGCCCGGTACGGAGATGGATATGTGTTCCGTTTTGTGTTCCGGCATGTGTTTCAGTCCTGTCATAGTCGTTGTTACAGGATATTCTTCAGCGTGAGACAATATACGGAGTTTTGTGGTATACTGGAGTCTGTCACATTGCGGATTCAGTCTCATCCCTTACCCAATCCACGGTTCCGCGCGGGTGCGCGGCAGGGGCATAGAGGGAATAGATCTTCAGCGGCTGGCTGCCGGTATTCAGCAGGTTGTGCCAGGTGTTGGCAGGGATAAAGAAGGCATCGCCCTCGAAAACAGTCTTTTGGAAGTCCAGGTTATTGGGATCAGTGCCCATCTGAACCAGACCCTGGCCGTCCTCGATGCGGACGAACTGATCCAGCTCAGGGTGGATCTCCTGGCCGATATCCTGGCCCGGCATTATGCTCATCATGGTGAGCTGCATATGGTCACCCGTCCAGCGGGTGGTGCGGAACGTATCGTTCATCAGTGTTTCCTGGCGGACATTCAGGACAAAGGGGTCCGGTCCATAGTCAATGGTATCCCAGGAGGACATCTGATTTTCGGTTTCTAAGGCCTGGCTGTGTAAGCTCTGCCGGTATGGAAGTTGGTACTGATAAGATAACATATTAGCCCTCTGCGAGAATCATATTCTAAAACCAGTATATGGCGCCCCGGCGGCGGGGTGAATGATTTATGATAATGCGCAAAAACGGTCAAGAAATATTTCCGGGAATCCGGTAAGATAATAGATGTCAGAGGTGATGGAATGAAAAGGGAAGAGAAAATGATGGCAGTCCAAAAGGCTCAGGAATATGTGGAACACCACCTGATGGAGCCCATAACCCTCAGGCAGCTGGCCAGCGCCGCGGGATATTCACCCTGGCATCTGTCCAGGATGTTTGGGGAGATTGCGGGCCGGACGCCTTATGAGTACATCCGCTCCCGGCGGCTGACTGAGGCGGCTCTGGTCCTGCGGGATGAGAACAGGCGGGTGCTGGACGTGGCCCTGGATTTTGTGTTTGACAGCCAGGAAGGGTTCACCCGCGCATTTTCAAGGGAGTTTGGCATATCGCCCGGGAGATACCACAATCATTCCCCTGCTATATCTCTGTTCATGCCGGAAAAAGTCTATGACAATTACCGATTGCTGAGAAAACTGGATTCAAAGAAAGAGAGGGCAAGAGATATGGCTAAGACAATATTTGTACAGGTGATTGAGCGACCGGAGCGGAAATGTCTGCTGAAGCGGGGCATAAAGGCAACAGAATATTTTGAATTCTGCGAGGAGGTGGGCTGCGAGATCTGGCCTGTGCTCAGCAGCGTCAAGGAAGCGCTGTATGAGCCTGTGGGTATGTGGCTGCCAAAAGGGCTGCGGCCGGAGGGAACTTCAGAGTACGTGCAGGGCGTGGAGCTGCCTCTGGACTACGACAAACCAGTTCCCGACGGGTACGAGCTGGTCACATTCCCTGCTGAAATGATGATGGTGTTCCAGGGGGAGCCCTATGACGATGATAATTTCATGGATGAGATTGTCGCAGTCTGCCAGCACATAGAGCAGTTTAAGCCGCAGGTGTACGGCTATGAGTGGGCCGGTGACACCGGAATCAGATTCCAGCTCATGCCGCTGGGCGAGCGCGGGTACATTGAGGCCAGGCCGGTGAGGAAGGTGCAGGGGTAAATCACGGTATTTGGGTAGGTTTGTCAGCAGGGCGGTGTATCCGCCCTGCCCATAGGTATTAGGGAGGGAAACTGCATATTGCCAGGAGCCCTCCCTAATGCTGTGTTTGGAGGATATCTTGTATAGACAAACAGGGGGAGTTATATCTATAATAGATATAAATACAGTACCAGGTGCAGGAAGGAGACCAAACATGGAGAAAGACAACAGCCAGGCGGCAATTCGGTCGCTGGTACGGGGATTGGAGATATTAGAATGCTTTGACGAGACGAATTTTTCATTGTCCCTTACAGATATCGCGGGGAAAACAGGGCTCAGTGTAAGTACAATTTCCAGGCTTTTGCAGACGCTGGTGCAAAAGGGATACCGGACATACATAAAAAATATACCCTGGGGAATCAGGTGTACCGCCTGATGCGTGTGGTCTCTAACGCCTCCAATCTGAGGACCGTTGCTCTACCCATCTTGGAGAGCCTGCGGGATATTTTCAATGAGACGGCCAGTCTCTATGTGGTCAGGGACAATATGCGCGTGTGTGTGGAAAGCGCAGACAGCCATCAGGCTCTGCGGCGTTCGGTTGAGGTGGGGGAGATGCTGCCTCTGTCAAGAGGGGCTGTAGGTTATGTGCTTTTGGCCTGGATGCCCTTTCAGGAACGGCAGAAGGTGATCCGGGACAATCCACATTTGAGCGAGGAAATGCTGTCAGATATCAGAAAAGCTGGTTTTGTGATAAATGACGGCCTTCAGGAGCCGGGGGTATTCGCTATTGCAGCCCCAGTGTTTAATTCGCGGGGAGAAAATCTGGCAGCTATCGCTGTATCTGGGCCAAGTTACAGAATTAATGAATCCATGAGACGGGAACTGACACATTCTATTAAAGTATACAGTTCACTGATTTCACGTGGGCTTGGGTTCCAGCGATGAGGCAGGCATTCTACAGAGGGAACATACGTCAATTGAGATTGGACGTTTGTTCCCTCTTTTTTTGTACCCGGTAATTCCCACGAAGGGACGGAGACAGAGCTGTCCGTGAAAATACACCAAAAATCCCTATAAAAACGTTGACTTTGTGAAAAACAAATGCTAACATTTTATTATAAAATTACCGAGGAGCGGAAAAATGGCTAAAAAAACAATCGTTAGAAAAGGTGTGTATTACGATTCAGTGAAGCTTATGCTTGTGACCCGTGAAATCAAAAATATGGATGGGGTAAAAGAGGTAGCGGTGGTCATGGGAACGGATCTGAACAAAGAGTCATTGGAGCGGACCGGCCTCATAACTGAGGAATCCGCCCTTGCCTCAGCTACGGATATGATCGTAGGGATCAGCTGTGACGATGAAGGGCAGCTGGATGAGATTTTTCAGAAGCTGGACAGTCTGCTGAACGCCAACGCCTCCGGCTCAGACAAAGAGATCTACCGGCCCAAAAGCGTGGAGACCGCAGTGAAGATCCAGCCAGGAAGCAATGTCTGCACCATCTCCATTCCCGGCAGATACGCCAGGGATATGGCAATGGAGGCACTGCAGAATGGGCTGCACGTCATGCTGTTCAGCGACAACGTAACCCTGGAGGAGGAGCTGGAGCTGAAAACATTTGCCAGGAAGAAAGACCTGCTGGTCATGGGGCCTGACTGCGGAACAGCGATGATCAACCAGGTACCCCTTTGCTTCTGCAATAAGATCCGGCAGGGAAATATCGGAATTGTGGCGGCTTCCGGAACCGGGGCACAGGAGGTTATGACTCTGATCCACAAATACGGCGGAGGCGTCACCCAGGTGATTGGCACCGGCGGCAGGGACCTGAAAGAGGAGATCGGCGGAATCACTGTACTTCAGGCTCTGGAGGCATTGAATGAGGATGAGGCCACAGAGATCATCACCCTTGTTTCCAAACCGCCCTCTGAAAAGATTGCGGAAAAAGTCATTGGATACATACGTGAGAATGTAAAAAAACCTACAGTGATTAATTTCCTTGGCGGAGATAAAGCAAAAGCCCAGGGCAACATCCATTTCACGCCAACCCTGGAACAGGCTGCCTTAAAGTCCCTGGAACTATCCGGGGCGGCAGGTCCGCAGCTGATATTGGCAGAGACTGATGAGATGGTCCGGACTGCAGATCGGGAGTCTGGAAAAATCAGGAAAACCGGCAAATATGTGAGGGGACTTTACAGCGGCGGAACACTTGGATATGAGGCTTTGTATTGCCTGAAGGACACGGTCTCCGGCATTTCCACGAATATGGGAGACCATGAGGAATTAGTAGACTGCTTCGCATTGGAGGGCAATGCCTGTATTGACCTGGGGGACGATGTATTCACCGTGGGCCGGGCACATCCAATGATTGACCCCACATTCCGTACGGAAATCTTTAACGGACAGCTGCGCAGCCCTGAGACAGCAGTGATCCTGATGGATCTTGTGCTGGGGTATGGAGCGAATGCCGCTCCCCACCAGGATCTGATAGACCAGCTGGCAGCCTACAGGCAGGAGCTGGGGAGGGACGATCTGGATGTGAGCATCATAGTCAGCCTGTGCGGCAGTGAGGACGATCCACAGGACTATGACGGAATTGTGGAGGCGCTGGAGGAGTATGGTGTGGTGATTATGCCCAGCAATTTAAAGGCCGCGCAGATGGCCGCAGAGGTTTTGAAACGGAGGAAAATGGCGTGAAATTGAACAATTTATTTAAGCAGGAGATCAAAGTTGTCAATGTGGGATTAGAACAGTTTCATGACGATTTGACCGGCCAGGGGATAGAGTGTATCCAAATGCACTGGTCGATCCCCATTTACAGAGATGAGCGGATCAGCAATGTGCTGGCCCAATTGGAATTATTAGATGAGCTGGGCTCATGAAAGAGGAGGACTGGGAGATGGGAAGAAAAGAAGCAAACGAGAAAGTATTATCAATTATGCAGGATTCGGAAGTTCATCTGATGGGAATGGCATTGGCCGGGGAGGTGGTTCCCGGTATGCACGGCAAGATGATCATGCATGCGGGTCCGCCTATTGAATGGGAACGGATGTGCGGCCCTATGAAGGGTGCTGTGATCGGTGGACTGATCTATGAAGGGCTGGCAAAAGACGAGGCGGAAGCCCAGGCGCTGGCTGACAGTGGGGAGATTGAGTTCTCGCCCAACCACCATCACAATGCCATCGGACCAATGGCCGGAATCATTTCCCCCCATATGCCGGTATTTATTATGAAAAATGTGACATATGGCAATTACGCATACTCAGGCGTCAATGAAGGACAGGGGAAATGCCTCCGGTTCGGCGCTTACGGCGAGGATGTGATCCGCCGCCTCCACTGGATAAAGGATGTGGTGTATCCGGTGTTGAAGGAAGCCATAGAGCTGTCCGGCGGTATAGATTTCAAGGGGATTGTAACCCAGGCGATCCAGATGGGGGACGACAACCACAACCGTAATAAAGCCTCCACCTGTCTGTTCATTCGCGAGCTGTCCAAATATCTGGTCAAGGTGAAGCAGAATCCGGACGACATCTATGAAGTGCTGGAACATATTGAGAAAATTGACATGTTCAACATTAACCTGACCATGGCCATGTGCAAGGCCATATCCGATGCCGCAAACGGCGTGGAGGGCAGCACCATTGTCACCGTTATGGCCAGAAACGGGGTGGATTTTGGTATCAAGGTCAGCGGCTGTAATGATCAGTGGTTTACAGCTCCGGCCAACATTCCCGAGGGCCTGTATTTCCCAGGATATACGCCGGCGGATGCAGCGGCCGACATCGGGGACAGCGCTATCACAGAGACATTTGGCATGGGAGGCTTCGCGCTGGCAGCGGCTCCGGCTATCGTGCAGTTCATCGGTGGAACCTATGACGATGGCGTGCGCATCACACAGGAAATGTATGAGATCACGGCTGCGGAGAACAAAAACCTGAAGATTCCCACCTTGAATTTCAGGGGTACGCCCACAGGCATTGATATTGTAAAAGTGCTGAAAACGGGGATTCAACCCACAATCACTACGGGGATGGCGCACAAAGATCCGGGAGTAGGCCAGGTTGGGGCAGGTATTGTAAAAGCTCCTTTGGAGTGTTTTGTCAAGGCTGCGGAATACTACACCAGGTGCACCAGACGCTGATAGATTGAGGAGGGGTTCAAATGGAGATGGTAAAAAACTGGAAATTACATGTATTGTCACTGATGATTGTTATTGCTGCTGAGTTTATAGGCATCCGGAAAATCGGAATCCTGGTGTTGATGCCGATTTTGTACGCCACGGTTATAGGCGGGGTGATCAGCACACCAAAGTTTAAGATTCTGTCAATGGGAGATATGGAGATTGCGAGTAAGATTTTCCCCATTGCCCTGATGATTTTGCTGGCGAAGGTAGGGCTGGGGGTAGGCCCAAAGATTGCTGAGCTGATGAGCGCCAAGGGCACCATATTTCTGCAGATGTTCGGCCACTTTTTTGGAACAGCCGCGCTGGGCCTGCCTGTTGCCATGCTGCTGGGGCTCCGCAGGGAATCGGTGGGAGCCTCCTACTCCCTGGGACGGGAAGCCCAGGTGGCTATTATAGCGGATAAATACGGGCTGAACTCAGAAGAAGGGTACGGCGTTATGGGCGTATTCATTGTGGGCACTGTGCTGGGCGCTCTGTGGACCAGTGTGCTCACCAGCCTGCTGTGCAATATCGGCATTTTCCATCCATATGCCCTGGCTTTGGGCGCAGGAACCAGCAGTATGAGTATGTCGACGGCTGCTCTTGAGGTGATTAATTCCTATTATCCGGACCCGGCCATTAAGGATACGGTACAGGCCTATACCAACACGTCCAACCTTCTGGTCAATGTGCTGGGACTGTATGCAAATATGTTTATCACGCTGCCGCTGACCAGTGTCTGCTACAACTTCCTGAACCGGTTCCGGCGGGGAAAAGCAGCGCTGCAGTAATTGTCTCATAAAAAGTGGAGGGGTTTATATGGAACAGAAAATTGATTTTGGAAAATTGAAATCAGGAGCATTGATTATCTTCATCGCGGCCGTTTTAACGGCAATCGGCAACACGATACAGACCAGCGTCAAGGCCGGGCTGGAGCCGGTGGGCTTCGGCCGCTCCCTGGAAGGATGTCTGGTGATCTTCGGTGTGGCAATGGTGGGCTATTTTTTCAGCCAGCTGCCCTATTTGAAAAAGCTGTCTCCGGTTTTCTGGGTGGGAATCGTGGGGGTAATTATGTCCATACCCGGATTCCCGGGCAGCGCTTATATCTGCCGGGTCTCAGATACGATCCAGTTTGCAGCGCTGGGGACGCCCACTCTGGCCTATGCAGGTCTGGCACTGGGCAAAGATATCCCCATTCTGAAGAAGCTTTCCTGGAGAATCGTAATCGTTGGCTGTGCGGTGATTGCAGGCACATTTTTGCTGGCGGCCATTATATCCCAGGTCACACTGACCATGGAAGGCATAATCTGATGAAAAAATAGCTGCAAATTTCGTTTCGGCGGAGGTGGATATGGGGAAAGCAAGGCAGGGAAATTCAGTTGTGAACAAAATTTTGGATGTGGTGGAGAAGAAGGGGAACAGGCTCCCCCATCCAGTGACGCTGTTTGTCATCATTTCATCTGTGGTAGTGGTGGCTTCTGCGGTTCTGCACGCAATGGGGGCAGAGGTGGTCATCAGGCAGGCGGACAGTGCCGCCCAGTCGGTACAGGAAGTCCGCGTGGCGGCAAGGAGTCTCCTGGACCGGGAAGGAATCCGGTTTATCTTTGAAGGGGCAGTCACCAACTTTACAGGGTTTGCACCTGTGGGGGTGGTGCTGGTGGCTATGCTGGGCATTGCTACGGCGGACGGTACGGGCCTGTTCAGGGCGGCGCTGCGGAAACTGCTGATGAACACGCCTGCGAACATTGTGACGGCAGTGGTTATATTCATGGGGATTATGTCCAACATTGCCTCAGATTCCGGGTATGTGGTGGTGGTGCCTCTGGGAGCGCTCATATTCCTGAGTACAGGCAGGCATCCACTGGCTGGAATAGCCGCCGCGTTTTTCGGAGTGTCCGGCGGTTTCAGCGCGAACCTGCTGCTTGGCTCCATTGACCCGCTTCTGGGGGGCTTCAGCACCATTGGAGCCCAGGTTCTGCAGACTGACTATTATGTGTCCCCGGTCGCCAACTACTATTTTATGGCTGTGTCAACATTTTTCATAACCATCGTAGGCACGGTTGTGAGCAACCGTATTGTGGAGCCGAGGCTAGGTGCTTACAGGGGAAATGAAAAGGGGACTATGGAGCGGCTGACGCCGGAGGAAAACAGGGGGCTTAAGTTCGCTGGCGCGGCCCTGGTTGTCACGATCATTGCAGTTGGATTCCTGGTGCTTCCCGAACAGGCGGTGCTGAGAAACCCGGAGACAGGGCAGATCATGGGGGATTCGCCTTTTATGACATCCATTGTTATTCTGGTGACTATCCTGTTTTTCTTTCCTGGGCTGTTCTATGGGATTGGGGCAGGGACAATCCACAGTGACAAGGAGCTGGTGAATTTAATCAGCGACATCATGGGAACCATGGGCGGATATCTGGTGCTTACCTTTGTGGCGTCCCAGTTCGTGGCGTATTTCCAGTATTCCAATGTGGGCCTGATTATGGCGGTCAACGGGGCAGAGGTCCTGAAGGCCACCAAGCTGTCCGGGGTAGCGCTAATCCTGGTGTTTGTGCTGGTCACAGCGGTTATCAACCTGTTTATCGGCTCCGCGGTCACTAAGTGGAGCGTTATGGCTCCTGTATTCATTCCTATGCTGATGATGCTGGGCGTGTCGCCTGAGGGCACGCAGCTGGCGTTCAGGGTGGGGGATTCGGCTACCAACATTATATCGCCGCTGATGCCATTCTTCGGTATCGTCCTCAATATAGCGGAGAAATATGATAAGAAGATGGGCATTGGGACAATGGTATCCATGATGCTGCCATATTCTGTGGTGCTTCTGATCACATGGAGTGCGTTTCTGGCAGTGTGGATTCTGTTGGGACTGCCTATTGGGCCGGGAGCGGGTGTATTTTTGTAGGAGATATATCAGATGAAGATGATTCGTTGCAAAGAGATATGCCGGAGGCTGGAACAGGAGCTGAGGCAGAGCCAGATGCTGCCTGTGCGGGTACTGTCGATATACAGGCATGTGGTGAATCTGGAGCGGAAGGATGGGCGGTTAGTCAGCTGTATGATTGCTCATGAGCGGGAAATGCTGGTTCCTTACGGAATGATAGTACGCAGCGGCCTGGATCTGGGGACGATTAAGGAGGGGCAGGAGATATTGCTGGCCCTCCCTCCCGCATCTGAGCGGATCGGGGTATGGGTATTGGATGTGGCCGGAGCAGAGATCAGGGATATGAAGCTTGGGATGAGAGCGGCTCTGTCCGGCGGCAGGGAAAAGTCTGGGAGGACACCTGAGAAGGCAGATGAGGAGACGGCCAGGGAGATGGTTGGGACGTACCTGAGGGAACATGTGAAGGAGCGGGGGATTGGGGAAGCGCTGGAGGAATTGAAGAAAGGGAGCGCTGCGGCCCAGGATCGTTCAGCTGCCACACCCGGTGGATATGAGGGGATCGCCCGGCAGCAGACCGCAGACCGCCTGAGATGCTTCCTTGCCTATCTGACCCGGCTGGGACAGGGGGAATTAAAGGCTTCGGACCGTGCGGCCTGCCCAAATATCCTGGGCATGGGAGTAGGGCTGACCCCTGCTTCGGATGACTTTATGCTGGGTCTGCTGGCTGCGTTCCAATATGCAGGAGATCCGCGGCAGGTGTGGCTGGAAGATTTCATTTCCACCTATCTGGAGACCACAACCAGGATTAGCCAGGATATGCTGGCGCATGGCATATGCAGGGAATACCCCTCCTATATCCTGGCCTTTTTTGAGGCAGAAGCCCGGGGGTGCATGAATTGTGAAATATTGGATGCATTTTATCATCACGGACATTCATCTGGGATGGATACCCTGCATGGAATTGGGGTGGGATTACGGATGACTGTGGAGACCGGCATATAAAAACCGGCAGGAATTCCTCTTTACGGGGAGTCCCTGCCGGACCTTTGCTTATCTGCTCTTATATATCATACACAGACCCATCATACGCCGTCTGTGCGGAAATACTTCTCTGCTTGGGCGGGAATTTCTCCGTGATATTCTCCACCAGCTCAATCCCGATTCCCGGCGCATCCGGGATCACCATGTAGCCGCCGTCCTCGCGGAAGGACTCAGTGGTCATCTCCGCCTCATTGCCCTGGTGATAGAAGGAGGGGAATTCCTGGATGGCGAAGTTGGGGATGGCTGCGTCCAGCTGCAGGCAGGCGGCTGTGGAGACGGGCCCCAGGGGATTGTGGGGAACGACCTTCACATAATTGGCCTCAGCCATGGCTGCCACCTTCTTGCTGGGGGTCAGGCCGCCCAGGGCGCACACGTCGGGCCGGACATACCCGGCTGCCCGCTTCTGGAAAATGGTCTCAAACTCCTGGATATTGATGAAACGCTCTCCGGTTGCCACCGGGATACTGGTGCGTCCTGCCACATCCGCCATGGCCTCTGGGCTGTCGGGCGGGATGGGGTCCTCCAGGAACAGGGGACGGAATTCCTCCGCGCCTTTTGCAAATGCAACGGCTTCGCACGGGTCCATACTGCGGTGGCACTCCAGGATCAGGTCGAAATCATTGCCAACCGCCTGACGGCATGCTCTCACCTTCTCCACATATGCCTCCACCTTGTGGCTGTAAATACTGCAGGACCGGTCCGCGGTGGACTTGGTGATGTCCCCGGTGATCATCAACCGGGCGGCGTCATAGCCCTTATTTTTAAGCTCCAGGCAGCAGGCGGCCATCTCCTGGGCCGTATATTTAAATACCGCCTCATAGCTCCTGACCTTATCCCTGCATCTGCCGCCCAGCAGTTCATAGACCGGCACGCCCAGGGCCTTGCCCTTGATGTCCCAGAGGGCGATATCAATGGCGGAGAGGGCGCTCATGATTACAGAGCCTCTGAAATACATGCTGCGGTACAGGTAGTTCCAATGGTGCTCGATCTGGAATGGGTTCTTATCTATGAGGTAAGCTTCGAATCGTTTCAGCACGCCCTCCACGCCGTCTAAGAAGCCCCAGGCGCCCGCTTCGCCTGTGCCGTAAATGCCCTGGTCCGTGTGGATCTTGATAAAGAGATATTTACTTGCGGGGATGATTTCTAATCTGGTAATCTTCATTTCGCGTAACCCTCCGTTTTAATAAAATGGGAACATCATGGGCAGTGTGAAAATGCTCACAATGGTGATAACAATGGCCAGCGGAGTCCCGCATTTCAGATAGTCCTTCAGCTTATAACCGCCGGGCCCCATGATCATGATCTGGCAGGGGGCTGCCATGGGGGTCAGAATGGAGGTACAGCTGGCGATCAGCACGCCCATAACCGCGGCTCTGGGGTCCACGCCTATTTTCACACAGGCGGCGGCCACAAGAGGGATGAAGATGGTGACTGTGGCCAGGTTGGACATAACCTGGGTCAGAAGGAACGGGATAATGAAGAATACCGCCATGATCATGTAGGGGTTGGTGGTGTTGCCCAGCAGGGAGATCATCCAGTCAGCCACCACATCGCCAGCGCCCGTTATCTTGATGGCATCGGACAGGGCCAGAACGCCGGCAAACAGGAATACGGTGGGCTGGTGGATGGAGGACAAGGCCTCGCGCTCCGAGAGGACGCCGCAGAGCACCAGGAGGCAGGCGCCGATGGAGGCGGTCAGGTACATCTTGATTCCGATCACAGACTCCAGCAGCATGAAGGCAATGGTGCCCAGGATCAGGGCAATAGCCAGCTTCTCTCTAGCGGGGCTCAGCTTGCTGGAAGTGTCTTTTTTCTGGATATTATCCGTAAATGTTGAATTGTCAATATCAGGCATCAGCTTGTAGCCTATAAATACCATATACAGGATGGAGATCGTCAGGACCGGAATCCTGGCAACAGTAAAGTCCCAGATGGTAAATGGAGTGGAGGCGCCGGCTTTGATCATCACGTCGCTCCAGGTCATGTTGCTGGCGCCCTGGCCTAAGAAGGTCATAGCAGTTGCTATGTTGGCCACAGCCATGGCCGGGAACAGCATTTTGCTGCGGCTGGTGCCTATTTCGTTGGCAATACCCACCAGCAGCGGTATCATGATGGCGGCAGTGGCGGTGGCGCTGGTCAGGCAGGCCAGGAAGCCGGCAACCAGGGAGGAGATAAGAATCAGCATTTTGGGATTGTTTTTGTAACGGATTACCAGTTTCTGGGCCTTATCCAGCAGGCTGGTCTTGGTCAGGGCCGCGCCGATGACGAACATGGCTACGAACATGACCACATTGGTGTTGATGAAGCCGCTCAATGCCTCGGCGGGCTTCATCACACCTGTGAGAATGAGGGCCAGAATGATTCCGGCCGATATGATGGAAAATGGGATCTTCCCCGAAAGGAAGGCTATGATGGTACACAGCAGTATGATGAGTGTGATTTGTAATGGTGTCATGATTTCCTCCGTACATTCAATGATCGTTTTTGCGTTCTCAGACTGCGCAGTCTCTTGATGGTTTTATCTTAGAACAAAACGAAATAGAAGTACAGCTCAATATTTTCAACATTTATCAACTTAAACTCAACGTTTTATAAAATGTTTGTCTGGCAGATGTGGTGGAATACATTGATCTCCTCGCCCAGGATGGAGCCTTCCAGACAGGCCATGGCCAGTTCCTTGATCAGGGGCTTTTCACCCACGGATAAGGGGATGATCTCCCGGTCGAACTGGTTGTTGAAGATCATGTGGTCCAGGGTAATCATCATGGCCCCGGTGTAGGCCACACAGGCCAGGCCGCTGCGGGAGGAGCCAAGCTGGTAGGCGATGTTGGGCTTTAACTGGTACAGGCCGTACAGATTGTCCGCATAGGTGCGGTAGGGGGAGCCGGGCATCAGCATTACATTTGGCTGGTCCGCGCAGAAGCCTAAATCGATCCAGGGATAGCTAAAGCCCGGTTTTTCCACTGCCTGTTGAACCGCCGGATGATCTTTCAGGACAGCCATCACCAACTGGCACTGGTGGATCACTTTGTACTTGAATCCCTGTTCCCGCTTGTCCATCACACCTACCATCACATCCAACTGGTGGCTTTTGACCATCTGGACCAGTTCGCCGATGGTGCGTTCGTGCATGATGACCCGCAGTCCGGGGAAGGCCGCCTTCAGTTCAGGCAGGATGCGCCGCAGCATGGCCTCCGTGAAGGTGGCCTGGACGCCGATGCGGATAAAACCGCGGCTCATGCTGGAGAAGCTGCTCATATGCGCTTCCAGGTCCCGCTGAATCCGCTCAATTTCCCTGCTCTTTTCCACATAATATTCTCCGGCCTGAGTCAGTACAAAGCGTTTACCGATGCGGTGAAACAGCTTGACCTGAAGCTCCGCTTCCCTGGCCTGGACGAATTTGCTCAGAGCAGAGGGCGTGATAAACAGGTTCTCCGCTGCCTTTGTGATGCCGCCGCAGCGGGCTACCTCCAGTATGTATTCAATACCCTTATCCATGTGATCCCCTTTTCCGCCGATCTGTATTGATCCGCTACTCCCGTTATAATGGGAAAATGTGAAAAGATCAAGAGGAAATGGCCGGAAGCGTCCGGAAATACGGATGAAAAACTGCACAAAATTCGCCCGCTGCTATTGGTGGATAATATACGAAAATGGCTTAGGTGCTGAAAAACCGTTAGAAATTCCTTTTTTTAATTGATAAAATATAAATAAGGAA
>URUZ01000044.1 GCA_900551225.1 uncultured Clostridium sp. | reverse complement strand
GTGGATGACTTCCAGGTTCTTCTGTTCCAGGCCGTTGATGGCGATATGGATTGCACTGATTTTTGGTGCTATTGATGCGCTGGCGCTGACATTCCAGTCAGCCCTTAACTTTCCAGCGGAGCTGCTTCAGATGCTTCCTTATATTGCAACGATAATAGGTGTGACCCTTGTCTCTTCACTGGAAGTGAAGCGGCAGCAGAAGCTGTTGGCAAAATAAACAGAATCGGAGTATGGAGCGTGCAATGGAACAAAGCGACAGACGGTATGCTGCAAGACGGGATTGGCTGATCCTTTGCGGAATTCAATCATTCTATTGGATTACAATGACTCTGCATTCCAGCTTTTTGGTATTTTATTTGAATAAATGCAATTACAGAACTACCACCATCGCATTCATTACACTGGCCATGACATGTGTCAATCTGTTGGCGCAGCCGGTATGGGGATACATAGCCGATGCGCTGATTGGGATCAGAAATGCAATTATGATCTGTCTGTTGGGCAGTATCCCTACCCTGCTGTTGTTGCCATCAATGGTCCAGTATGTTTGGCTTACAGTAACATTGAACCTGGTTTACGCTATTTTTAATTATCCGTTGCAAGGGTTGACAGATTCGATTACTAACATTGCAGCTGAGAGAAATCGGTTTGTAGTATATGGTTTTACAAGAGGCTGCGGATCTCTGAATTCTGCTCTCGCAAGCCTTTTGATCGGCTATGTGCTGAACTATACTGAAACCAGCTTTTTGTTTGTGATTGAGGCCGGACTATTGGCATTGGCATTTTTCCTTATCTCAGGTTATCGCAATGTGGAATATGGGATGGGGCATGTGCCTGAAGCAAACAGAAAGAAGTCCGGTATCTGGCCTGCGGTTATAAAACTAGTCCGCAATCCGGTGTATCTGACCATTTTACTGAGCATTACATTAATGAATACAGGAAATAGGACAACTTTGTTTTTTATTCCTATTTTGATTGATGAATATGGTGGCAGCAATATTCACCTGGGATACTCCTTGTTTTTAAACTGCCTGCTGATGGCCCCCTGTATGGTGCTTCAAAGCCGCATGATCAGAAAAGGTGTAAAAAATCATATTCCCATTCTGCTGGGCGGTTTTTTTGGGGTTGCTAGAGTGTTTTTAATGTACTTTGCCCGCACACTTCCCGTACTGGTAGGCCTGCAGATTCTACAGTCTTTTGCTTATGGTTTTTTACAGCCGTCTACCGTTACGGCTGCGGGCGATGCCTCTTCCATTGAGATCCGGGCGACAGCTATATCTCTGGCAATTGCAGTCACAACAGTATTCAGCACGTTTATTGGACAAATTGGCGGCAGTATGCTGGCGGATCACATTGGTATTTACCAGACATTTATAGTCAGCGCAGCGCTTACGTTTCTGGGTATTTTATGTTATCTGCCAATTGTGATTTGGGATAAAAGGAGTTGAAAACATATGAAATCGTATAAAATTGAGAACGATCATCTGATCTGGTGTATGTCTTCTGAAAATCAGCCTGCAGTATGTGTTGAGTCAGGCGATATTATTGTGCTGGATACCAGGGATTGTTTTGGAAGCCAGCCCATAAAGGCGGGGGACGGTCCTTTGGAATTTAACGAGGAGCTTGCAGGAAATCCGGCCACAGGGCCAGTTTTTGTAGACGGCGCAGTGCCGGGAGATGTGCTGAAGGTGGAGATTCTGGAGATTACGCCCACGTCCACTGTGATCATGGGCATGGGAAAGGATATGGGAGTATTTGCTGATGAAGTAGAGAGGGAAGCTACAAGAATCTTTGAGATAGAGGATGAAAAGACTCTTTTTAACGCAAAGCTTCAGATTAAGAACAGACCGATGCTGGGGGTAATTGGGACTGCACCGGCTGATGGAACAAAAATTGACAACATAACACCCGGCGCCCATGGAGGAAATATGGACTGCCGCAGGATTATTGCAGGAAGTACCGTGTATCTGCCGGTAAATACAGAAGGAGCATTGCTGGCGCTGGGGGACGTTCATGCAGTGATGGGAGATGGGGAGGTATCCTCCGGCGGAGCGGAAGTTGCTGCTGAGGTGAAAATTAAAGTTACGGTAATTAGAGGGAAGTATTACGAGTGCCCAATGGTAATCAGCGAAGGCTATGCAATGACGCTGTCATCCTGTATGACTTTGGATGAGGCGGCGGAACAGGCAGCCAAAGCAATGAGACGGTTTATACAGAAAAGTTTTGGTATTCCCCACTGGGAAGCCTGTATGCTACTTTCTCTTGTTGGAGATTTAAGAATCTGCCAGGTGGTAGATCCGCTGAAAACATGCAGAATGGAAGTGCCTTTGAATGTGTTTGAGGCATATGAATACCACTTTGAGTAATATTTCGTGAGGGGATTTTTATCTGACAAGGGGGTAACAAAATGGAGAAGAACCATAGGATTATTATGGATGTAGATACTGGGACAGACGATGCTGTTGCTATACTAATGGCGATCGCCTCTGAGCAAATTGATCTGCTGGGAATCTGCACAGTAAACGGTAACCGAAACGTGGAACTGACAACGGATAATACGTTGAGAGTCATTGATTACGTTGACAAACAAGATATCGTTAAGGTATACAAAGGTTGCGCCCTGCCGCTGGTGTGTACACTTGATCCGGCAAGGCGGCCTCTGATACCATATGGTGACAAGTATTTTGACGGGCAGGAGAATCATGGTAATCATCTGGATTTGCCTGAGACAGCGCTGAAGCCTGAAGAGAAAAATGCGGTGTCCTTTCTGATCGATACATTGCTGCAGTCTGATGGAGACATCACCATAGTCGCATTGGGTCCGTTAACCAATATTGCCGTTGCTATGAGGGCGGAGCCGCGGCTGACACAGAAAATTAAAAGTCTGATTATTATGGGTGGGGCTCTGGAAGAAGGGAATTCGGGACCGCCTCAACGTGCTGAATTTAACTTCTGGGCAGATCCAGAAGCAGCGGAAATTGTACTGAGAAGCGGCTGTGAGCTAACGATTGTACCACTGGATGTTACCCATAGAACCTGTATTAAAGAGCAGGAAGCAGAGCGATTTGCTGAACTGGGAACGAAGGCAGGCTGCGCAGCATCCAGGTTTATTAAGCGCAGAATTGCGAATTATAAAGTCTGGCAGCCGGTTTGTGATCCAGATGAGGCGCCAATTCACGATGCACTATGTATTGCGGGCCTACTGGACCCCTCTGTATTTACAGAAATTGTAAAATGTCAGATGACAATGGATTTTTCAGGGGGAACGGCGGATGGAATCAGCGTTGTGAATTTTAAACAGACAGTTCGGGATCTGGACGGAATTTTCAGGCCAGCACCTAAAAATGTAAATCTGGTTATGAAGGCAGACCGAGAAAAGTTTGCTGCAATTATGCAGAAGCTTCTTGGACAGCTCTAAATATGAGATAGGACCGGGGCAGCTGCTCCGGTCCTTCTGTTGGTTTGGGTGGTTGTAATATATTTTTGGGGAATTAATAAAAACTTATATTGGGATGGATTTGCACCTCCTTAAGCTGTATCAGATATAGCATTATTATAGCAGGGTTGTCAGCACTGTCAATGGTTGAGTGCTAAAATTTATGGTTTTTAGAAAGACTTTATAATTTCTGTAAAAACAGCAAAGAGGCGTTATGGTAAATTACTTGAAACAGAGAAATAGATATGTTAGAATGGGGAGAGGTTTTAGGCCACATGCCTGAAGAACGTGAGAGAAACCAAGGAGGGTACCATGATTCAACAGTTAATTGAGAAGATAAAGAAGACCAAAGCACCAATCTGTGTGGGGCTTGATCCCATGCTGGGCTACATTCCGGTACATGTTTTAAAGAAGTCCTACGAGGAGTTCGGAGAGACTCTGGAGGGGGCCGCAGATGCAATCTGGCAGTTTAATAAGGAAATCATTGACCACACATTTGACCTGATTCCTTCTGTCAAACCGCAGATCGCCATGTACGAGCAGTTTGGAATTGAGGGCTTAAAGGCTTATCAGAAAACCGTGGATTACTGTCAGGAAAAAGGCCTTCTGGTGATCGGAGACGCCAAGAGAGGCGACATTGGCTCTACTTCCGCAGCTTATGCTACAGGCCATCTGGGCAAGGTCGCTGTGGGAAGTAATACATTTAGCGGTTTCCACACGGACTTCCTTACGGTGAATCCTTATCTGGGAACCGATGGAGTAAAGCCCTTTGTGGATGTGTGCAAGGCAGAGGACAAGGGGCTGTTTATTCTGGTTAAGACATCGAACCCCTCCAGCGGAGAGTTCCAGGACCGTCTGATCGATGGCCGCCCCCTATATGAGCTGGTGGCTGAGAAGGTGGTAGAGTGGGGGGCGGAATGTATGGACGGAACCTACAGTAATGTAGGCGCTGTGGTAGGCGCCACCTATCCGGAGATGAGCGGAATCTTAAGAAAGCTTATGCCGAACACTTACTTCCTGGTGCCGGGCTATGGCGCACAGGGTGGAACTGCTGCTGATTTAAAACCCTGCTTTAATGAGGATGGACTGGGCGCGGTGGTCAACTCTTCCCGCGGAATCATTGCGGCTTACAAGCAGGAAAAGTACAAGCAGTTTGGACCGGAGCATTTTGCTGAGGCCTCACGCCAGGCAGTTGTGGATATGGCGGCTGATATTGGCAGCGTGCTGTAATTGATCGTAAGGATGGAGAATGTAAGATGGCTAAAGTAAAAGTGACGGCTTTGGTGGCTTCTCAGGAGCAGCTGGCGGCCGATGTATACAGTATGTGGATAGATGTGCCGGAGATCGCGTCCCAGGCCGTTCCAGGACAATTTGTGGACGTGTATTCAAAGGACGGTTCCCGTCTGCTTCCAAGGCCAATCAGCTTGTGTGAGACGGACAGGGAAGCAGGGAAGATCCGTCTGGTGTACCGTATTGCAGGTGCGGGCACAAAGGAATTTTCAGAGTATCAGTCTGGTGATTCGATTGCGGTGCTGGGACCGCTTGGGAATGGATTTCCTCTGCAGCCAGAAAAAAAAGCATTTTTAATCGGTGGTGGCATCGGAGTTCCGCCTATGCTACAGCTTGCAAAGGAGCTTGCCGCTTTAAACGGACAAGAAAATGTTCAGGCCGTGCTGGGGTACCGGGACAGCCAGATATTTTTAAAGGAAGAATTTGACTCTGTTGCAGTTACGTATGTTGCGACTGAGGATGGAAGCGTGGGAATAAGAGGTAACGTGATAAATGCCATAGAGGAAAATCGGCTGGACGCCCAGGTGATTTATGCCTGTGGCCCAACACCTATGCTGCGGGCTATAAAGGCATATGCAGCGGGGCATAATATCCAGTGCTGGTTGTCCCTGGAAGAGCGGATGGCCTGCGGGATCGGAGCATGCCTGGCCTGCGTGTGTAAATCCAAAGAAGTGGATGCGCATTCTCAGGTGCACAACAAGCGGATCTGCAAGGACGGCCCTGTTTTCCTGGCAGATGACATTGAACTGTAAGGAGGCAACCTCAGAATGAGCATGGAACAGAACAGCAAAATCAGCATGGAAGTGGACATTGCGGGAGTGATCCTTAAGAATCCGGTGATGGAGGCTTCCGGGACCTTTGGTTCCGGTGAGGAATACAGCGAATTTGTAGATTTAAACCGTCTGGGCGCGGTAGTGACCAAGGGGGTGGCCAATGTACCCTGGCCCGGCAACCCTACCCCCAGAATTGCGGAGACTTATGGCGGAATGATCAATGCCATAGGCCTGCAGAATCCCGGCATTGAAGTGTTTTCCAAAAGGGATATTCCATTTTTAAAGAAATACGATACGAAAATTGTAGTCAATGTATGCGGCAAGACCACAGAGGATTATGTTGATGTGGTGGAGCGCCTGGCGGATCAGCCGGTGGATCTTTTGGAAATCAACATTTCATGTCCCAATGTTAAGGAAGGTGGGATTGCTTTCGGACAGGACCCAAAGGCTGTGGAAGCCATCACAAAGGCGGTAAAGGCACATGCTAAACAGCCTATTATCATGAAGCTTAGCCCCAATGTGACTGACATCACTGTGATGGCAAGAGCGGCGGAGGCAGGGGGAGCAGATGCCATTTCTCTGATTAATACTCTGACAGGAATGAAGATTGACATCAACAGAAGGGCCTTTGCACTGGCCAACAGGACCGGCGGACTTTCCGGACCGGCCATTAAGCCGGTGGCTGTGCGAATGGTTTATCAGGTAGCCCAGACGGTTAGTGTGCCAATTATCGGCATGGGCGGTATCTGTAACGCTGAGGATGCGCTGGAATTTATTCTGGCCGGCGCAACGGCAGTGTCCATCGGAACCGCTAATTTTACCAACCCCTATGCCACAGTGGAAACCATAGACGGAATCCGGGCATATATGGTGAAGAATGGAATTAATGACATACGGGAATTGATCGGTGCCGTTAAATAACTGAACCGTCATACTGATTGGATAAAATATTGAAAAGCGAGGATAACAAATTGGAACAATATAAGCAGGAATTTATTGAGTTTATGGTGGAGAGCAATGTGCTTAAGTTTGGTGAGTTCACTCTGAAGAGCGGACGCAAATCCCCATTCTTTATGAATGCGGGAAGCTATGTAACAGGCACACAGTTAAAGAAGCTGGGTGAATATTATGCAATAGCGATTCATGACAATTTTGGTTTGGATTTTGATGTGCTCTTTGGGCCGGCTTATAAGGGAATTCCTTTAAGCGTGGCGACTACCATGGCAATCAGCGATCTTTACGGCAAAGACATCCGTTACTGCTCCAATCGTAAAGAGGTAAAAGACCATGGGGATGCAGGTATCCTCCTGGGCAGCCCCATAAAAGACGGCGACCGCGTGATGATCATCGAGGATGTAACCACCTCCGGCAAGTCCATTGAGGAGACCTTCCCCATCATCAAGGCACAGGGCGATGTGGAGATTAAGGGGCTGATCGTGTCCTTAAACCGCGGCGAGCGGGGCAAGGGGACCAAGGGCGCGTTGGATGAGATCCAGGATCTGTACGGCTTCCCCACCGCGGCCATCGTGTCCATGGAAGATGTGACCGAGCATCTGTATAACCGTGAATTTAATGGAAAGATTGTAATTGACGATCAGATCAAGGACGCGCTGGCGGCTTATTATGAGCAGTATGGCGCAGCTAAGGACTGATCTCTGACAGCAAGGAGAGCTATATGAATCAGATGGAGAAAGTTTATAAGACCATGCGCAACACCGGGGCGGGCAATATTGCCATTGGCATCATCATCGCCGTCACCGGTCTGGCAGTGGGAATTGTGGCGATTGTCAATGGTGCCCTTTTGCTGAAACGCAAATCGGACATCGTATTTTAGAGAGGAAGCCATGATAAGGAATACCACAAAACGCCAGAAGCTGGGATGGGTGCTGTTCATTCTGTACCTGTGCCTGCTGTCGTATTTCATGTTCTTTTCCGAGTCCTTCGGGCGGACGGATACGGACAGGGTATACGCCTACAATCTGATCCCTTTTAAAGAGATTATCCGCTTTTTCAAGTATCGCAGGATCATTGGATGGACAGCGTTTTTGATTAATATGGTGGGAAATGTGGCCGCATTTATGCCCTGCGGCTTTTTCCTGCCTGTGGTCAGCCGCAGAAGCAAACGCTGGCAGAATACTGTGGTGTTCAGTTTTGCATTCAGCTTTATGCTGGAAACCATACAGCTGGTATTTAAGGTGGGAAGCTTTGATGTGGACGATATGCTGCTCAACACGCTGGGAGCCGGGCTGGGCTTTCTCTGCTACGGGATTGTGCAGAACACCCGGATTAAACTGAGGCAAAGGAGGGCAAACTGACATTGAAATACGTGGGCAACAAGGTATCTTATATCAGACACCCTTTTGCCAGGAACAGCTACTGGAGCCTGATGATGGCCGTTATCTGCCTGGCGCTGACCGTGGCCAGTATGACCCTGTCCGTGAGAAATGCGGGCCAGGGCGGCCTGATCACCGGAGCGCTGGGCTTTTCCGGCATTGCCGCGGCGTTGATGGGTTTCTGGTACAGCTTCCTGTCTTTCAGGGAAAAGGAAAAGAATTATATTTTGGCCAAGATCAGCACAGGGCTTTGTATTACAGTGGTGATCTTCTGGCTGATGATCATCATAGTGGGCCTCCGCTAGTGCTATATCACAGTTAATTATGCAATGCGGTACAAAGGCGCGCCTGAAACAGGATAGGAGCAGAACGGATGGATTACAGGGAATTATTGAGGGATGAGAATGCTGCCGTAAGGGAACGTTACGACCTCTCCATGGAGCGGATCGCGGACATGGGGCTGGAAGGGCTTAATGAACCTTACGGCAGTTATTTTAAAAGAACGGCTGCATTCATAGGACAGATCGCTGAGCTGGTCTGCCAGATGGAGGCGGATGTTCAACTGACATTGGAGCAGCTGCAGGCCAGGAACCTGGGGCTGTATGAAGATATACTGCCGGAGCGCTATGGGGAGAGCTATGCCAACCCGGACTACGCTGCGAAAATGCTGGGGGAGGGCTTGGGCCGTCTGCTGGCTTTTCTTTATACGGAGATCCGCGGGGATATTGCATTCGCCTTTGAGATGCGTCTGGAGGACATCACCATTTTAAATGAGACCTTCATCGAGGTGTACAATCTCTTCCAGCAGGCCCAGGAGGAGGGCCGCGCGCCGGAGGAGCAGCAGGTGAAGGACATTCTGTACTGGTTTGTCAGTGACTATGCGGATAAGACCGTGACCTTCAGGGTCAGGGAGGGAGTGGACCCGGAGCTGTCCTTTGCAGCGGATATCATCCGGGAGTCGGATTTCTCCGATCTGCGCTATCTCTACCGGTTCGGCGAGTATATCTCCGACAATGAGATAAAGATCGCTGAATTTATGAACAGCCTGCCTCAGGGCACAGTGGACCGGATGGCGGACACCTATACCGAGGGCTTCAGGAAGGGATTCCAGGTCATGGGCCGGGATCTGGGCAAGAAACGCACGGTGGTGATCGAATACCAGCTGGGCTTTGAGCGGATGATTGCCAGGGCCATAGAGAATTTTGAGGCCATGGGATTAAAGCCTATTCTGTACAGAGGGGCCGTTCAGGCCATCAACCGCAGGGCAGGCAGGAAACGCGGTTATTATGGGACCTCCCCCAACCGTCAGTACGACTATGACCACCGCTATGACAGCGCCCTGTTTATGGGCAGCGTGATCAGGGAGCGGAAGCTGGCGGTGACGAGAGCCGCCTATGAGGAATGGAAGGAGCAGGCAGCCTGGTGCGCAGGCCCCGCTGTGGTGGAGACCTTCGGCGAGGAGGGATTTACCCCGGTGAACAAGGACACTGCCTATTCGCTGAACCCCCACCAGGAGGAGGTGACCAACACCCTGGCCAATGAGACCAGGCGGATTGTGAACCAGTATATGCCTGGTGATGAGACCAGCTTTACTATCATCGCTTTCCCCACACCCCAGATCGGGCCGGATTTCCCGGAGATCTTCAGGGAGACCATTGAGATCAACACCCTGGACTATGACAAATACCAGCGGATACAGCAGGTGATGATTGACGCTCTGGATCAGGCGGACCATGTCACCATTACAGGCAGGAATGAAAATGAGACCTCCATCCGCGTCAGCCTTCACCCGCTGGCGGACCGGGAGAAGGAGAGCAATTTTGAAAACTGCGTGGCGGATGTGAACATCCCTCTGGGGGAGGTGTTTACCTCTCCGGTGCTGGCGGGCACTGAGGGTCTGCTCCATGTGGGCAATGTCTATGTGGAGGACTATCAGTTTAAGAATCTCAGGATCTGGTTCAAGGATGGCCGTGTGACGGAATACGGCTGTGAGAATTTTAAGCCCAGGGAGGGCTGGGAGGAGCAGGGCAGAAAGCTGGTAAAGCAGGTGATCCTGCGGGGGCACGACTGGCTGCCTCTGGGAGAGTTTGCTATTGGCACCAACACCACGGCCTATGCCATGGCAAGGCGGTATCAGATCGGCGACAAGCTGCCCATTCTCATTGCGGAGAAGATGGGTCCACATTTTGCGGTGGGAGACACCTGTTACAGCTTTTCCGAGGATTCGCCCATGTATAATCCCAATGGTAAAGAAGTGATCGCCAGGGACAATGAGATCTCTCTGCTGAGGCGGGAAGATATCTCCCAGGCCTATTTCAGCTGCCACACGGATATTACCATTCCATACTCGGAGCTGGGGGACATAATGGCTGTGTCGCAGGATGGATCTGAGCTTTCCATTGTGCTGGGCGGACGTTTTGCACTGGAAGGGACAGAGGAGCTTAACGAGCCTTTGGAGTGACTAGTGCTTCCCGGCGTAAATACGCCGTGCGGTACTAGGACCACGTGGGTTATGGCTTGTGCGGTGTTGGATTATTTGCTATACTATAGAGAAGTGGGCAGACACTTTATTTGATTGTGTTGAAAATAGCAGGAATGGATGAGTAATTGTTATGGTGATCAAAAAGATATCGGTTGTCGATCAGGTAAGCGATGAGATCAAGACAAAAATATTTAACCACCAGTGGGACGTCGATGAAAAGCTTCCGTCCGAGGGGGATCTGGCGGAACTATACGGTGTGAACAGGCTGAGTATCCGCATGGCGCTGCAGAAGCTGAACACGCTGGGCCTTGTGGAAACCAAAGTGGGAGACGGCACTTATGTGAGGAAATTCTCCCTGGCCCCTTTCCTGGATGAGATCTCGGATTTATATAATGATGAGGGGCATCTGAACCAGGTGAAGGATCTGAGGAACCTGATCGAGGGGGAGGCCATGCGGCTGGCAGCCCTCTATGCCACGGACGAGGAGAAGCAGGAGCTGCAGCGCAGATATGAAGTGTATGAGCAGCGCAAGGCGGAATGTCTGGTGGATATAGAGAATGGGGAGAAGCTGGGCGCTGTCGTGGAGGCTGATTTTGACTTCCATTACCAGATTATCCGCATGAGCCACAATGATTTGTACAAGGATATCTACTTCCTGGTGAGGAAGATCATAACAGGCCATATCAGATCCCTGCTTTATGAACGCCTGAAACGGGCCGTGGAGCGTCACACCGACGGCGAGCGCCATGATGATATTATACGGGGCATCAATGAGGGGGACATTGAGGCGCTGAAAAAGGCCAGGGAAGAGATCCTGAAGATTCTCCCCATGAAAGAAGTAGACTGAAAATTAAATCAATGAGTGAACGAGGTGTAATCAGCCGGAAGGCTGGATGCACCTCGTTTTTTTGTTGCATGAAGCAAAAAGCGCTCCGCGGGGATCGCACCGGGGCGGTGAGGAACGATGCCGACGCAGCGACCTGCCGTTGAATATGTAAAATGTGCACAAAACAATATGGCAAAAAACATGAAATATATCTTTTTAGGAAATAACAGTTGTAAAATTAATTCAATTATTGTATTATTGACCTAGCGAACAAGTGAATAGTAAAACAGGAGGGAATTGCGAAGATGAAGATTACCAAGATCGAAGTATTCCGGCTGCCCACGGCAAACAGCAAACAGAACAGCCCAATCGGCTGCCGGATTCACACGGATGAGGGAATCCGTGGAGACGGCGAGGCGGGGATGGCCTATGGCGTGGGCGGCACAGCCGCCTTTGGCATGGTGTGCGACCTGGCCGAACTGGTGGTGGGCATGGACCCGCTGCAGACAGAGCTGATCTGGGAGACCATGTACAAAAAGACATTCTGGGGCCAGAACGGAGGGCCGGTGGTATTCTCCGGCATAGCGGCCATTGACGTGGCGCTGTGGGATATCAAGGGGAAATACTTCGGCGTCCCTGTCTACCAGCTGCTGGGCGGCAAGGTCAGGGACCGGCTGCGCACCTACGCCAGCCAGCTGCAGTTTGGCTGGGGACAGACCGGGCGGTCGGAACATCTGTGGGCCGTAACCCCTGAGGACTATGCCCACAATGTCAGGCTGGCCGTGGACGAGGGATTTGACGCGGTGAAAATCGATTTCTTTGACCGGGATGAGGACGGCAGGCCGCTGCATTTTTTGGACACCACCGGTTTCCTGACGCCCAGGCAGCTGAAGATGGTGGAGGCCAGGATGAAGGCTGCCAGGGAGGCAGCGGGGGATGAGGTTGACATCATCATGGAGAACCACTCCTACCCGGATGCCCTGGGAGCGGTGCAGCTGGCAAAGCTGGCGGAGAAGTACGGTATTCTGGCATTTGAGGAGCCCAACACGCCGACTGTCCAGACCGTGGAATACATCGTGAAGAATACGTCCGTGCCTATTGCAAACGGCGAGCGCCTGTTTTCCAGATGGCAGTATGCTGAGTATTTCAAGCGTAACCTGCTGCAGCTGGCCCAGCCGGATATCGGAAACTGCGGGGGAATCTCCGAGGTGAAAAAGATCTGCGATATGGCCCACGCCTTTGACGCGGGAGTCCAGGTTCATGTGGCGGGCAGCCCCCTGGCCACCAACGCGGCCCTTCATGTGGAGTGCGCCATCCCGAATTTTGTCATTCATGAACACCATACCTGCAACCGCATGGATACCTGTCTGGGGCTGACCAAGTACAATCTGCAGCCTGAGAACGGATATTTCACAGTTCCGGATCTGCCGGGAATCGGCAATGAATTTTTGCAGGAAGCAATCGATGGGGCCGTGCACTATAAAGCAGTGGAGGCGGCGGAGCAGTAAGGGGAAGTCCAAACGATATGGGAGGTATACAATATGGCGGTTAAAGTTATTAAAGAACCGGCGCCGGCGCCGGGGATATTGAAGAAACCGGAGCTGTACGCCCTGGCAATCGGGCAGGTAATCGGGGCAGGCGTGATCACGCTGATCGTTCCGGCTATCAAGATGACGGGATATTCGGCATGGCTGGCTTATCTGATTGCGATTTTCATGGGCTTTATCATGATTGCCCCCACAGTGTTCGTATCCTCCACGCTGAGGCTGGGAGGCGGATACTATTCACTGCTGGCTGATTTATCAGGGCCCATGTACGCGGGCATTTTCGCCTTCGCATATCTGACCCAGTGCCTGTCCCTGTCCCTCTTCGGCACCTCGGCCGCGGCCTATCTGGGGGACGTGATCCCGGCCCTGGGCGGACCGGTGTCCCGCATCGTCATCGGCGCCTCCCTGCTCACATTTTTCTATGCGGTGAACATGATGGGCGTGGATATTATGGCCAGGGCGCAGAAGCTGATGACCTGGTTTCTGATTGCGGCGCTGCTGATATTTGCCATAGTAGGATTTATGAAAATGCAGCTGCCGATATTTGATTTCTCTGATCCCAAGTTCCTGATCAACGGCTGGGGCGTCACCTTCTCTAAAGGGCAGATCAGCGGCGGATTTACGGGAGCCATGCTGTTGTTTTTATATTCCTGCCAGGGGTATAGTATGACCAGCGCTTACGGCAGGGACGCGGCAAATGCCAGGCGGGATATTCCCTGGGCCATGCTGATGTCGGTACCCACGTTGATCCTTCTGTATGTGGGCGTAGCCATAGCGGGAACAGGCGTCATGTCCGTGGAGGAGTACGGGCAGTCCACCACCCTAGTGTTTGCAGCCCAGAAGATTCTGCCCACCTGGCTGTTCTTCGCATTTATCATCGGCGGACCTATTATGGCGCTTCTGTCAACGCTGAATTCCAGCTTTGCGTACAACGCCATCCTCATTGGGCAGTCCTGTGACGACGGATGGATGCCGCCGGCCTTTGGTACCAGGAACGCCAGGGGCGCGCGCAAATACATACTGACCTTTATGTTTGTTATATCCCTGATCCCCATCATATTCGGGCTGTCCATCACGGTTATCACCAATATGGTACAGCTCATCGGCGCAGCCCTGGCCTTCCTCTACATGACCGCCTACATGCGCCTGCCGGGGAAGTATCCCCAGGCCTGGAAGAAGGCGCGGCTGCATGTGCCCAACGGCCTGTATTATACGATCTGCTGCCTGTCTTTGCTGGGCTTTATGATTACATTCTGGAAATCCTGCATGAGCATGTCGCCCACCCTGGCGGCTGCGAATGTGGCGGCAATTGTGCTGATGTCCATCATTGGGGTCTGGCGCTATAAAAACGGCAACATCACAATCCACACCTCTGTGTGGGACGAAGATTAATCTGTACCGGAACTGATCAATTCCTGCATTGCGCAGGAGCGAATATATCAATGATTTTAAGGAGGAAGAATTATATGAAGATTACAAGTGTAGAAGTATACCTGGGTTATGCCATCAATGTGAAGATCAACACGGATGAGGGCATCAGCGGTTACGGCGAGGCGGGACTCTCCTACGGCAACAGCCGGGAGGCGGCCTTCGGACAGTGCCAGGACTACGCAAAGCTGGTCATCGGCATGGACCCCATGAACACTGAGGAGATCTGGAACCATCTTCACCGGCATACCTTCTGGGGAATGGGCGGCGGAGCTGTGATTATGGCGGGTATTGCTGCCATTGACACCGCCTGCTGGGATATCAAGGGCAAGGCCCTGGGCGTGCCGGTCTACCAGCTGCTGGGCGGCAAGACCAACAAAAAGCTTCGTTCCTATGCCAGCCAGCTGCAGTTCGGCTGGGGCAGCATGAACAAAGAGGGGAATGCCATGGGTCTGGGTGTTCTGTATGATCCGAAAGAATACTATGACGTTGTGAAGGAAGCCATGGCGGACGGCTATGATGCGGTGAAGATCGACCCTGTATTCGCTCCCGCCAAACCCATAGAGAATCCCCAGGAGCTGTTCGCCAACCAGGGCTGCCATTACCGCGGGTCCATGCGCCAGCACAGCCTGCAGCTGGCAGTGGACCGCATCGCTGCGGCCAGAGAGGCGGGCGGGCCGGATCTGGATATCATTGTGGAGATCCACTCCCTGCTGGACGCCAACACGGCCGCGGACCTGGGCAAAGCCCTGGAACCCTACCGGATCATGTACTATGAGGAGCCGACACAGCCCATGAATCCAAGCTTATATAAGTTCTTAAAAGAGCGCACCAGCCTGCCGCTGGCCACCGGCGAGAGAAGCTATTCCAGATGGGGCTTCCGCCAGTTCTTCGAGGACCGGACCTTAAGCATCATCCAGCCCGACCTTTGCAATACCGGCGGCATCAGCGAGACCAAGAAGATCTGTGACATGGCCCATGTGTATGATGTGGGCGTGCAGATCCATGTGTGCGGCGGACCCATCGCCACCGCAGCGGCCCTTCAGGTTGAGGCCGTTATCCCCAACTTCTGTATCCATGAGCACCATGTGGGCGCGCTGCAGAAGAACTGTGTGGATTCCTGTATCTATGATTACCAGCCAGTGGACGGCTTCTACGAGATTCCGGATAAGCCCGGTATCGGCCAGGAACTTTCCGAGAAGGAGATGGCTACAGCGAAGAAGGCTGTAATTGAATAAGCATATGTTTGAGGCGCAGCCCCCTCCGGTTTCGGAGGGGGCTGCGCTATTTGGGATAAGACCGGTTTTTATGGAATATTTCTATTGACTCCTTGGATTTTTCTTAGTATTATAAGTAATAGCGGTATATAAAAATAGATATATTAGTAAAATTAATAAACAGCTACATTTATGAGTAATGAACTTAAAAAGGAGATCAAACAATGGCAAAAGTAGGAATTGTGATGGGCAGTGATTCTGATCTGCCGGTTATGGCGAAGGCGGCGGAGATTCTGGACAAGCTGGGGATTGATTATGAGATAACGGTTATCTCCGCTCACAGGGAGCCGGATATATTCTTTGACTGGGCGAAAAAGGCTGAGGGCAAGGGCTTTAAGGTGATTATCGCAGGAGCCGGCAAGGCGGCGCATCTGCCCGGCATGTGCGCGGCGCTGTTCCCCATGCCGGTGATCGGCATCCCCATGAAGACCTCTGATCTGGGCGGCGTGGATTCCCTGTACTCCATCGTGCAGATGCCAAGCGGTATCCCGGTGGCAACTGTTGCCATTAACGGCGGAGCCAATGCGGGAATTCTGGCGGCTAAGATCCTGGCCACCTCAGACGCCGCCCTGCTGGAGCGGCTGAAGGAGTATTCCGAGAGCCTTAAAAATGATGTGGTGAAAAAGGCGGATAAGCTGGAGCGCCTTGGATATAAAGAATATTTGGCGCAGATGAAATAAGGGTTTGAAGGACGGAGGAGATACCATGATGGATTATAAGAAGGCCGGAGTTGACATTGAGGCGGGCTACAAGTCGGTTGAGCTGATGAAGGAATATGTGAAGGGCACTATGCGCCCTGAGGTGCTGGGGGGCTTAGGCGGATTCTCCGGGGCATTTTCCATGAACGCTTTTAAGGGCCTGGAGGAACCCACCCTTCTGTCCGGTACGGACGGCGTGGGTACCAAGCTGAAGCTGGCATTTCTGATGGATAAACATGACACCGTGGGCATCGACTGTGTGGCAATGTGCGTCAATGACGTTGCCTGCGCGGGCGGAGAGCCTCTGTTTTTCCTGGACTATATCGCCTGCGGCAAGAATGTGCCGGAGAAGATCGCCACCATCGTAAAGGGCGTGGCCGAGGGCTGTAAGCAGTCCGGCGCCGCTCTCATCGGCGGGGAGACCGCTGAGATGCCCGGTTTTTATCCTGAGGATGAGTATGACCTGGCCGGATTCGCAGTAGGCATCGTGGACAAGAAGGATCTTGTTACAGGGGAGAAGCTGGCTGCCGGGGACGTGCTGATCGGCCTTGCCTCATCAGGTGTGCACAGCAATGGATTCTCCCTGGTGCGCAAGGTGTTCGAGGAGGAGCTGACCAGAGAAGGGTTAAATACCCACTATGACCAGCTGGGCACCACTCTGGGGGAGGCGCTGATCGCCCCCACCAGAATCTATGTGAAGGCCTTGAGAAGCGTGAAGGAAGCAGGCGTCACAGTGAAGGCCTGCAGCCACATCACAGGCGGCGGCTTCTATGAGAATGTGCCCCGCATGCTGAAGGACGGAGTCCAGGCAGTGATCAAAAAGGACAGCTACCCCATTCCTCCCATCTTCGGCCTGCTGGCTGAAAAAGGGCAGATTGAGGAGAAAATGATGTACAACACCTACAACATGGGCCTGGGCATGATCGTGGCCGTGGCCCCCGCTGATGTGGACAAAACCATGGAAGCGCTGAATAAGGCCGGCGAGGCAGCCTATGTGGTTGGAGCCATCGAGGCAGGTGAGAAGGGCGTGACCTTATGCTGAGAGTGGGCGTGATGGTGTCCGGCGGAGGCACCAACCTACAGGCCATTCTGGATGCAGTTGACGCAGGCGTTATCACCAACGCCCAGGTGGAGGTGGTGATCAGCAACAATCCCGGCGCCTATGCCCTGGAGCGGGCCGGAAAACGCGGGATTGCAGCGGTGTGCATGTCTCCCAAGGAGTATGAGAGCAGGGACGCGTTTAACCAGGCGTTCCTGGCCAAGGTGGACGAGTATAAGCTGGATCTGATCGTGCTGGCCGGATTCCTGGTAACCATTCCGGCTGCCATGATCCGGAAGTACAGGAACAGGATCATCAATGTTCACCCATCCCTGATCCCCTCCTTCTGCGGCGTGGGCTACTATGGGCTGAAGGTCCATGAGGCGGCGCTGGCCAGAGGCGTGAAGCTGACCGGAGCCACGGTACACTTTGTGGACGAGGGAATGGATTCCGGCCCCATCATCTTACAGAAGGCGGTGGAGGTACTGCCGGGGGATACGCCGGAGGTTCTGCAGCGGCGGGTGATGGAGGAGGCGGAGTGGAAGATTCTGCCCCAGGCGATTGATATGATTGCGAATCACAGGATATAAAATAAAGTTGATAAAAGCGCTGTAACAGCGTTCAGACAAGCTCCGGGGGCTAGAGCGTGTTTTGGGAAAGGACGGAATATGAAGGTTTTAGTAATCGGCGGCGGCGGCCGTGAACATGCGATCTGCTGGAAGCTGGCTCAGAGTCCCAGAGTGGAGGCACTTTACTGCGCCCCCGGCAATGCAGGGATTGCGGAGTATGCCAAATGTGTAAATATCGGTGTAATGGATTTTGAGAAGATGGCGGAGTACGCCGCCGGAGAGGGTTTTGACCTGGTGGTGGTGGGGCCTGATGATCCGCTGGCAGGCGGGCTGGTGGATGTGCTGGAAGCCAGGGGCCTGCGGGTGTTTGGGCCAAGGAAGAACGCGGCTATCCTGGAAGGCTCCAAGGCATTTTCCAAGGATCTGATGAAGAAATACGGGATTCCCACCGCTGCATATGAGACCTTCGACTCCCCGGAGGCGGCTCTGGGGTACCTGGAGACAGCGGCTGTCCCCGTGGTCTTAAAGGCCGACGGCCTGGCCCTGGGCAAGGGCGTGCTGATCTGCAATACCAGAGAGGAAGCCAAGGCAGGGGTCAGGACGCTGATGCTGGACAAGCAGTTTGGCTCCGCAGGCGACCGCATCGTGGTGGAGGAGTTTATGACAGGCCGTGAGGTGTCTGTACTCAGCTTCGTGGACGGGAAAACCATCAGAATCATGACCTCGGCCCAGGACCATAAGCGGGCCAAGGACGGGGACCAGGGGCTTAACACCGGCGGCATGGGGACATTTTCCCCAAGTCCCTTCTATACCCAGGAGGTGGATGCATTCTGTAAGGAACACATTTACCAGGCCACAGTGGATGCCATGGCGGCGGAGGGCCGGGACTTTCAGGGGATCATTTTCTTTGGTCTGATGCTGACTGCTGACGGGCCGAAGGTGCTGGAGTACAACGCAAGATTCGGAGACCCGGAGACCCAGGTGGTGCTTCCCAGAATGAAGAACGACATTCTGGACGTGTTTGAGGCCTGTGTGGACGGGCGGCTGGACCAGGTGGAGCTGGAGTTTGAGGACAATGCGGCTGTGTGCGTGGTGCTGGCCTCCGACGGGTATCCGGAGCACTATGAGAAGGGCTTTAAGATCATGGGGTTGGAGAAGTTTAAGGACAGCGACGGGTATTATGTGTTCCATGCGGGCAGTAAGTTTGACGCGGACGGGGATATTGTGACGAACGGCGGAAGAGTGCTGGGCGTGACCGCCAAGGGCAAAGACCTGAAGGAAGCCAGGAAGAACGCTTACGCGGCGGCAGAGTGGGTGGAATTTGGGAATAAGTATATGCGGGGGGATATTGGGAAGGCTATTGATGAGATCTAAGTGTCGATTCGTGTTGTTTGGGGGAAATTAAGAAATAATCCGTATAGTGAAAGGCGCTCAGTAAATGGGCGCCTTTTATGCTGCAAAATATAAACCCGATGAGCATCCAATCATGCTGATTCTTGCAGGATTTAATATGGAACCGGGACAGGAATAATCTGGGGCAAGGCAGAGGTTACAAGTTGAGAATTTTTTTATTTCTAGTATAATTAGATTATAAAAATATAAACGGGGAGGGTTTGCGGTGTTAATTGAGCTTAACCAGGAGAAAACAGACGGGCTGTCAAAAACAGAACTGGAGATTATAAAGTTTATCAATGAAAATGAAAAGAAGCTCTCCGAGCTGTCCATTGTGGACATTGCGTTTGAGACGTATTCTTCCCCATCCACGGTGTCGAGAGCGATCCGTAAGTGCGG
>URUZ01000043.1 GCA_900551225.1 uncultured Clostridium sp. | reverse complement strand
GCTACCGGCATTTCACAGGTACTTGCAGTGAAGATGGCGGAAAGGGGAATCCCTTACAGCCAGACGCTGGCAGGCATTGTGGTAACCATTTTACTGTCCTATTTCAACCTGGTGTTCGGCGAACTGGTGCCCAAACGGATTGCACTTCAGAAGGCAGAAAGCTTCAGCCTGATGTGTGTGCGGCCCATCTATCGTATCTCCAAAGTGATGAATCCATTTATCCGGCTGCTGTCGTTTTCCACAAGCGGTTTTTTAAAGCTGATTGGAATGCACAGCGAGAATCTGGAGGCGGAGGTATCCGAGGAGGAGATCAGGTCCATGCTGGAAACAGGCAGCGAGACAGGGGTATTCAATGAGATCGAGAAGGAGATGATCACATCCATCTTCCTGTTTGACGACAAGCGGGCCAAGGAGGTCATGGTGCCCAGGCAGGATATCGTGGCGGTTGACTTAAAGAAACCCGTGGAAGAGTACATTGACGAAATACTGAAAAGCATGCATTCCAGAATTCCTGTTTATGAGGGAGAGATCGACAATATTGTCGGAATCCTGTCTATGAAGGATTTTACCATACAGGCGAAAGAGTTATCCTTCTGCGAGGTTGACATCAAGTCTCTGCTGAAAGAACCGTTCTTCGTTCCTGAGAACCGCAGGACCGATGCATTATTTAAGGAAATGCAGAAGAATAAAACCAAAATCGCCATTCTGATTGATGAGTACGGCGGCGTGTCCGGCATGGTGACCATGGAGGACCTGATTGAGGAGATTGTGGGCGACATTCACGATGAATATGAGGTGGTGGAGCCGGAGATTTCCGAGCTGGAGCCCAACAGATCCTACCGGGTGCTGGGAAGTATCCCCATCTATGACCTGACCGAGGAGCTGCATTTGAAAATAGACAGTTCCTGTGATACACTGTCCGGCTTCCTGATTGAGCAGCTGGGCTATATCCCACAGGAGAAGGAACTGCCGCTGACCGTTGAAACGGTTGAGGCGGACTACGATATCCTGGACATGGAAGACCGGGTGATTCAGCACGTAGACCTGAAGCTGAAGGATTCGCCCCAGGAGCCGGAGACAGGACGGTAAATGCCAATTGGCTGAGAAGAACATTTTGCGGCTGAGCCGTATGATGGATAAATGATCTTAGTATACATTAATGAAAATCCCCTTCGTATACGCTTGGGGAAAGTTAAGGGAGGAGAAAAGGAAAATGAGTTTTTTGTTGGACGGAATAAGAGCTGTCACCTGGCAGCAGCTTGCTATGTATGTGGTAGGTATCGTTCTGATATGGCTTGCGGTAAAGAAGGAGTATGAGCCTTCACTGCTGCTGCCCCTGGGCTTTGGCGCGATTCTTGTAAACCTGCCGTATTCCGGCGTAATTGACCAGTTGGTTCAGAATAAAGTGGAGGCGGCAGGTATCATCCAGTGGCTGTTCGAAGTAGGCATCGAGGCTTCTGAGGCTATGCCCATTCTGCTGTTTATCGGTATTGGAGCGATGATCGACTTCGGTCCCCTGCTGAGCCAGCCCGTGCTGTTCCTGTTCGGCGCTGCCGCACAGTTCGGTATCTTCGTGGCGATCCTGATCGCTTGCCTGATGGGCTTTGACTTAAAGGACGCCGCTTCCATCGGTATCATCGGTGCGGCCGACGGCCCCACCTCCATTCTGGTATCCCAGGTGCTGGGGTCCAATTACATGGGACCCATCGCAGTGGCCGCATATTCTTACATGGCCCTTGTGCCCATTATCCAGCCCTTTGCGATTAAGATGGTTACCACTCACAAGGAGCGCTGTATTCACATGCATTACAATCCCGGCGATGTGGGCCGCGGCATGAGAATCGCATTCCCCATTGCTGTTACGATCATCGTAGGCTTCATCTCCCCGCAGTCCGTGGCCCTGGTAGGCTTCCTGATGTTCGGCAACCTGCTGAGAGAGTGCGGCGTGCTGAACTCCTTAAGCCAGACCGCCCAGAACGAGATGGCCAACATCATCACCCTGCTTCTTGGAATCACCATCTCCTTCAGCATGCGTGCAGAGCAGTTCGTAAATCCCGCAACCCTGATGATCATGGCCCTGGGCCTGGTGGCCTTCGTATTCGATACCATCGGCGGCGTGCTGTTTGCGAAGATTGTAAACGTATTACTGAAGATGGCCGGGAAACCGCCTGTGAACCCAATGATCGGCGGCTGCGGAATCTCCGCATTCCCAATGTCCTCCCGCGTTGTCCAGAGGATGGCCGCTGAAGCTGAACCCGGCAACATCATCCTGATGCAGGCCGCCGGAACCAACGTGTCCGGTCAGATCGCCTCTGTTATTGCAGGCGGACTTGTTATCAGCATTGTAACCCAGTATCTGTAAGCGAGGAGGAAATGACGATGAATGTGCAGAATGTAGAAATCGCCCTGGAGATTATGGGAAAAGGCATGGGCGGAATCTTTGCGGCAATCTTTGTAATCATGATTACGGTTATTGTCATCAGTAAGATTGGAAACGGTAAGAAGTAGATAGATTATAATGAAAGTGGCTGTGAAAAAATGGAGTGGATTTAGCTTCGTTTTTTCACAGCCTTTTTTATTGGTATAGGGAACGTCCGCGTCACCATTCGCGCCTCCCCCCCTGCGGCGCACGCTAAGAATGCAGCCTATCCATGTCCAGCCCGCACTCCAGTGCCAGCGCCATATATTTATCTGCGCTGGCCAGACCGTAGTCCGTCAGGTCCCTGGGCTGCCACTGGGGACTGTCCAGGCTGTCGGCGCCGTAGAAGAACTGGACAAACGGCACCCGCCGGAACCTGGCCGCGGCCAGCAGGGCGGAATACTCCATCTCAACCCCAATACAGCCCTGGCGCTTCCGCGCTGCGACCATACCGGCCGTCTCCCTGTAGATGGCATCCGTGGTCCAGATCTTCCCGGCGGCGTAAGGATAGCCGCAGCGTTCCATGCACTCCCTCAGCAGCCTATCCTCCTCAGGGGATGGCGACAGCTCCGTGCCAGGGGAGATGTAATAGGCGCTGGTTCCCTCACCGCGGACCGCGCCTGTGGGGACAATCAGCCTGTTCTGAACCGCGTTGTCATCCAAAACGCCGCAGCAGCCGAAAAAGACAAACTTTTTCGCCCCCATGGCCCTGACCTCCTCAAACCCGGAGACACTTGCAGGCCCGCCCACAAGTGAGAGATAGAAGGCGAATTCCCTGCCTCCGTAGGAGATCCTGTACACTGGAACAGACCCGCCCGCATAATACAGGTGTGCGATGACCTCAACCCCTTCCAGGGCGGCGAACCGGTCGATGATGCTCTTGGAAAATGTGGAAATGCAGACTTCAGGGAACCCCTCCACAGGTTTCACAGTGTCCCATGGATTGACGAGAGCAGGATCTTCTGCCGGCGCTAGCTCCCGTTCGGCATTAACCAGAAGCGCTCTGATGCGTCCGGTGATCCCGCGGGGGATTTCAGGGGTTATGGGCATGAGCTTGCTGTACATGCGGACTCCCTGGTAGGAGAACACAATCAGGTCAAACACGCTCTGCGGGTCCACACTGTTAAATTCTCCTCGCCCGATTCCGTACTGGATCAGGCGTTTCCACATTCCGCAGGAAGCCTGGTACTGGCGGTGGATGGAATTGCCGTCCTTTTCCGCCGCCGGGCTGCTGAAGAACTCAAAAATAGCCAGGCTCAGAGAGCGCTCCGAATCACACATCTCCTTTTCATAACGCTCCAGCACCTCATCCAGAATCTGAACCGCGGGAATCCCCAGGCGGATCTTAGCCTGGAATTCATCCTCCTGCTGCTTTGTCAGCGCCTGTATGATCTCCAGAAAGACTGCGGCCGTACTGTCATAGTGCCGGTACAGCCCTCCCCGGCTCAGACCCGCAGCCTGACAGATCTCCGACATGGTTACATCCTTATACCCTTTTTCCGCAAACAGGCTGCAGGCTTTGCTGCAGATCAGCTGCTTTGTCTGATTCCCTTTATTTCCCATTTTTTGCCTCCTTAAAATGCGACATTAATGTCTCTTTTCTTATTGTACACCAGGGATGAAGGGTTGTCAACACCTCGCACAACCCCACGTTTGCCGGCATTTCACCGCGCACAACAAAAAAAGAATCCCGCGGCCGGGATTCTTCTTGATCTTATAGCAAATCTGGTTATACATTGAACCGGAACAGCACCACGTCCCCGTCCTTCATCACATATTCCTTGCCCTCGGAGCGCACCAGCCCTTTTTCCTTGGCAGCGCTCATACTTCCGTGCTCCATCAGGTCATCGTAGGCCACAACCTCGGCGCGGATGAAGCCCCGCTCGAAATCACTGTGGATCTTGCCTGCGGCCTGCGGGGCCTTGGTGCCCACCTTGATGGTCCAGGCGCGGCTCTCCTGGGGACCGGCGGTCAGATAGCTGATCAGGCCCAGAATACGGTAGCTGGCGGCGATCAGCTTCTCCAGCCCAGACTCGGTGAGTCCCAGGTCCTCCAGGAACATGCTCTTCTCATCGTCATCCAGCTCGGCGATCTCCTGTTCGATCTCAGCACAGATGACGAACACTTCACAGTGGTTCTCCGCAGCAAACTCACGGACCGCCTGCACATAGGCATTGTTTGCCCCGTCATCGGCCAGATCCACCTCAGCCACATTGGCGGCGAAGATGACCGGCTTGTAGGTCAGCAGATTCAGCTCAGCGATGAAGGCCAGCGCCTCATCGTCATCAGGTTCAAAGCTTCTGGCCAGATTGCCGTCCTCCAGATGGGCCTTGATAGCCTTCAGCAATTCCAGCTCTTTAGCCAGATCCTTGTTGTTGAAAGCGCCCTTGCCCTGCTTGGCGATGCGGCGCTCCAGGATCTCGATGTCGGAGAAGATCAGCTCCAGGTTGATTGTCTCTATGTCGCGCAGAGGATTGACATTCCCGTCCACGTGAATCACGTTGGGATCGTCAAAGCAGCGGACCACATGGACAATGGCATCCACCTCGCGGATGTTGGAAAGGAACTGGTTGCCCAGGCCCTCGCCCTTGGAAGCGCCCTTCACCAGTCCGGCGATATCCACGAATTCAATCACAGCCGGGGTGGTCTTGGCGGAGTCATACATGGCGGTCAGCTTGTCCAGGCGGGAATCCGGAACAGGAACCACGCCTACGTTGGGGTCAATGGTGCAGAAGGGATAGTTAGCAGATTCCGCACCAGCTTTGGTCAATGAATTAAACAGGGTACTCTTACCTACATTGGGGAGTCCTACGATACCTAATTTCATGTGATTACCTTCCTATATCATAATGTACAGCTTAACTATCATATCACAAAAGCCCTGGAAATAAAAGACCTGATTACTATTTACGGGCCGTATTCCGCAGCATGGTGCGCTGCCGCTTTTTGGCAGGGGAGTGAAATGCAACTTGCTTTTTGTAATAGTGTGCTGTAAAATGGGGAAGAATCTTGACAGCATGGAAAGGAGTTAACAACATATGAACGGAGCAGATTTGAGTTTTGTAAATCTGGGAATTACCATAGACCATCTGAGGAACAGCATCACCGTATTCGGATTCCGCATCACCTTCTACGGGATCATTATCGGGTTGGGTATGCTGGCGGGAATCTATGTGGCCCTGTCGGACGCCAGGCGCAGGGGGCAGGACCCGGATGTGTATCTGGACTTTGCCCTGTACGCCATCATCATCTCCATTATTGGAGCCAGGCTTTACTATGTGGCCTTTGACTGGGACACCTACAAGGACGACCTGCTGCAGGTATTCAACCTGCGGGGCGGCGGCCTGGCCATCTACGGCGGCGTTATCGGAGCAGTGGTGACTCTGATTGTGTTTACCAGAGTCCGCAAGCTGTCCTTTTTCTCCCTGGCCGACAGCGGCGTGCTGGGACTGGTCACCGGCCAGATCATCGGCAGGTGGGGGAATTTCTTCAACTGTGAAGCCTTCGGCGGCTTTACGGACAACCTGCTGGCCATGCGCATCAAGCTGAGCCTGGTGAATCCCACCATGCTCTCCCAGGATCTGTTGGACCGCAAGATCGTGGAGGACGGTGTGGCTTACATCCAGGTCCATCCCACCTTTTTCTACGAATCCATGTGGAACCTGGGCGTTCTGATCTTTATGCTGTGGTACCGCAAGCGCAAGAAGTTTGACGGGGAGATGATGTGGATCTACTTCCTGGGCTACGGCATCGGGCGTTTCTGGATCGAGGGGCTGCGCACCGACCAGCTGAAGATATGGGGAACCGGACTGGCCGTGTCCCAGCTGCTGAGCGCCGGACTGGCGGCAGTGGGGGCTGCTGTGATCATTTATAAGCACAGACAGCTGAAAGTGGGAGAGAAGTCCGCCGAAAGCTAGAGCATGTCTGATCATTTATTTCCGCCGGCCGGACCATGTCCACCACCGCAGAGCATGATCTGCTCCAAAAAGGGATGGACAGCCTCCATTTTTTAAGATTAAGTGGTGGCAAAGTGGGGGAAATGACGCCGGCCGGGCCATTTTTTACCGGCCCTCCACCCGGTCACCCACCACATTTTAATCAGGGCCCCAACTGGCTTTGCGCAGGGCCCCACCCCAAGAATTTCGTAAGAATTCCCCCTCTCAGGAGAGGGGAAAAACCTGATAAAACCTACATTTAGTATAAAAACTTGAGAATTGTCCATATTTAGAAGCAGCTGCATTTTCCTATTGCAGCTGCTTCATTTTTTTGAAAGTTTTTCGTAAAAATCCTTGCCATTTCCCAGAATCTGTACTATTATGGACATACAAGTGGTAGAAAGTGGTGCAAAGTGGTAGAGGATGGTTGTAAAGTGGATGAGATGGGGGTTTCGGATCCCCCATCTGGCTCCACGTACCGCGTTGATGTACAGCAGGTGATGAGCTATGTTCATGGGTGAGTACAATCATACAGTTGACGCGAAGGGACGTCTGATCGTACCTTCCAAGTTCAGAGAGCAGTTGGGCGATGAATTCGTTGTAACGAAGGGCCTGGACAACTGCCTTTTTGTGTATGAGAATTCTGAGTGGGCTGCCCTTGAAGAAAAACTGCGCACATTACCCCTTACCAACACCGCCGGACGAAAGTTTTCACGTTTCCTTCTGGCAGGCGCTACCACCTGTGAAGTGGACAAGCAAGGCAGAATTTTACTTCCGGCGATTCTAAGGGAATTTGCCGGTATCGAGAAAGACTCAGTGCTGGTGGGAGTGGGAAGCCGCATTGAAATCTGGAGTAAAGAACGCTGGCTGGAAGCCAATACGTTTGACGATATGGAAGAAATAGCGGAGCATATGGAAGGTTTGGGCATCTGATGGAAGATATTAATTTTGGACACACATCGGTCCTCCTGTATGAGACGGTGGGCAGCTTGAATATCATACCCGGCGGCTGTTATGTGGACGGCACCCTTGGGGGCGGCGGACACGCGCTGGAAGTATGCAAGCGCCTGGGTCACGGCCGGCTGATCGGAATCGACCAGGATGCGGACGCCATCCGGGCCGCAGGGCAGAGACTGAGGCATTTTGAAGATAAGGTTACAATCGTGCGGAATAACTACAGGAATATCCGCAGCGTTTTACAGGAACTGAATGTGGACAAGGTGGACGGCATCTATCTGGATCTGGGCGTTTCGTCCCACCAGCTGGATACCCCGGAGCGGGGATTTACCTACCGCGAGGACGCGCCTTTGGACATGCGTATGGACCAGCGGAATCCACAGACAGCGGCAGATATTGTCAACGAATACGGAGAGTTCGATCTGTACCGGATTATCCGCGACTATGGCGAGGACCGTTTCGCCAAGAACATAGCAAAACACATTGTGAGAGAGCGCCAGATCCGCCCAATAGAGACAACCGGGCAGCTGGCGGAGATCATCAGGGGAGCGATTCCGGCCAAGGTAAGGGCCACGGGCGGCCATCCGGCCAAACGTACCTTCCAGGCCATCCGGATTGAACTGAATCAGGAGCTGACGGTACTGGAACAGTCCATTGACACAATGATCGATTTATTGAATCCAGGCGGAAGGCTGAGCATCATCACCTTCCATTCACTGGAGGACCGGATTGTAAAGGTACGCTTCCGGACCAATGAGAACCCCTGCATCTGCCCGCCGGATTTCCCGGTCTGCGTCTGCAAACGGGTGAGCAAGGGAAAAGTTATCACCAGGAAGCCGCTTCTGCCGTCGGAGGAGGAGCTGGAGTACAACAGCCGCTCAAAGAGCGCTAAATTACGGGTTTTCGAAAGGGTTTAATCGGATAAAAGGACAGGCGTAATCGGATACGCCGCAGGATACTGAAGATTTTCAAAAAAGGGAAGGGAGGATAAGGATTATGGCTGCTAGAGCGCAGGCGCCGGTAAGGCGCGCAGACAGACAGATAAGGCGCCAGGGGAATGAAGGTTACCGTGGCGGATATGTACATGGCGCAGCCGCGCCGAAACTGGAACCGATTCAGGAACCAAGGCACAGCGAACCAAGAAGAAGGCCGAAGAAGACAAGCGATGTGCGCAGCAACCAGAGGGTCCGGCGCAATCAGGAAAAGGCGCTGCATATGGATCTTCCCTATGTGATCCTGCTGACAATTGCATCACTTTGCACCTTATACCTCTGTGTGAACTATCTCCATCTGCAGTCCTCCATCACCGGCAGGATGCACAGAATCGAACAGCTGGAAGCCCAGCTGGAACAGAAGCGTTCGGAAAATGATGCCCTGGAGACGGCGATCAATACCAGTGTAGATTTAAACCAGATTTACGAGATCGCAACCAAGGAATTAGGTATGGTATATGCTAAAAAGAATCAGGTTTTAATGTTTGACAAGACAGAAAGTGAGTACGTAAGGCAGTATGAGGACATCCCAGAATACTAATTCTAAAGGCCGCAGGGGAGGTTCCGGCGGCCAGAAGAATCAAAACCGCAACGATAAAAAAGTATTTCAAAAGTACATGCAGGAAAAGCTGGCAATCACGGTTCTGTTGATTACGCTGGCTTTATTTGCTTTGGTGGCTGTCATTTACCGGATCATCAGGGACAACAGCGAGGAGTACAATAAGATCGTTCTGTCCCAGCGGCAGCAGGAATATGCCAGCCGGACCATACCCTACCGCAGGGGAGATATTGTGGACCGCAACGGCACCTATATCGCAAAGAGCGAGAAGGTGTACAATCTGATCATAGATCCCGGGCAGATCATGGACGCCCCGGAGAAATACCTGGAACCCACCATCGATGCCCTGGTCACCAGCTTTGGCTATGACGCAGCGGAGCTGAGAAAACTGATCGAAGAGCGCGCGGGCAGCGCATATCTGCGCTACAGCAAGGGCAGGCAGCTGAGCTATGACCAGAAGCTGGCATTTGAGCAGCTGGAGAAGGATACCAACAAGGCATTTCGCGAAAGCGAGGACAATGAACAGGCTAAAAAACGGGTGAGAGGGATCTGGTTCGAGGACGAGTATCGGAGGCTCTATCCCTATGACTCCATGGGCTGCAATGTGATTGGATTTTCCAGCGGCGACGGCGCCACCGGAACAGGCGGTATAGAACAGTTCTACAATGACCAGCTGACCGGGACCAATGGCCGCGAATACGGCTATCTGGATGAGGACGCCAACTTAGAAGGCGTGATCAAACCGGCGGTTAATGGCAGGACTGTGGTGTCCACCATAGACGTCAATGTACAGAATATTGCCCAGAAATATGTGGACGAGTGGCAGAACACCGTGGGAAGCAAGGTCACCGCAGCAATCGTGATGAACCCCAATAACGGGGAGATCCTGGCCATGGCCAGCAGCAATACATATGATTTGAATAATCCCCGGGATATCAAGGGCTTTACCGATGAAGAACTGATGGCCATGGGCAAGAAAGAGGCGGTGGCAGTCTACAAGCGGGAGAATAACGGTGATGTGATCACCGAGGATCAGGTGCTGGATCATTACAGCAGGGATGAAGTCATCTCCTATGGAACCCAGGTGGCCTGGAATACCGTATGGCGCAATTTCTGTGTCAGCGATACCTATGAACCGGGTTCCCCGTCCAAGATATTCACCGTGGCCGCCGGTCTGGAGGAGGGCGTACTGAAGGGCAATGAAAGCTTTGAGTGCACCGGGTTCAACCATGTGGCGGACAGGGATATCTACTGCGTGAAGAGAACCGGCCATGGCTGGCTCACTGTGCAGGAGTCCCTGATGCAGTCCTGCAACGTCTGCATGATGGACATGGCTGCAATGATCGGCAAAGAACGTTTTGCCAAATACCAGGCTATTTTCGGCTTTGGAGACAAGAGCGGCATCGACCTGCCGGGCGAACCGGATACCAGCACCCTGATCTATCACGCGGACAACATGGGCCCAACTCAGCTGGCCACCAGCTCCTTTGGCCAGGGCTTTACCTGCACCATGGTCCAGATGGCGGCCGCGTATTGCTCCGTCATCAACGGAGGCTCATATTATGAACCCCATGTGGTCAAACAGATCCTCAACGAGCAGGGGTCTGTGGTGGAGCGCAAGGACCCGGTGCTGGTGCGGGAGACCGTATCCCAGTCCACGGCCCAGTTCCTGAAGGAAGCCATGTTCCAGACTGTTGCCAACGGAACCGGTAAGGCTGCGGCCGTTGCCGGCTACAATGTGGGCGGCAAGACGGGTACAGCAGAGAAGCTGCCCCGCAAAAACGGCAACTATCTGGTCTCCTTTGCAGGGTATGCCCCGGCGGAAGATCCCCAGGTGTTTGTCTATGTGATTATCGATACGCCCAACTACCCGCCGGGTCCACAGCAGGCCCACAGCTCCTATGCCAGCGAGGTTTTCTCCAAGATTATGGCAGAGACCTTACCTTATTTAAATGTATTTCCAACTGAGGATCTTCCTGATGAGGAGGACATGGAGGGAAGCCTGCCCGCAGATGAGGGCATAAGCACAGATCCAGCAAACGAGGAAGAGAGCATTATTCCGGAGACCAAGCAGTATGAGACCGACGAAGTTGTGGAGGGAGGCGATGGGGTGATCAGCGGCCTTCCTGACAGCGTACCCGGAGAAACGCAATCCCAGGGTGTCACGGCTCCCCCTGTAAACAGCGCCCAGCAGGAGACAACTTCCGCAGGCGCGGAACAGACCGCGGGTACGGAGACCTCGGGTACGGAACAGTCTGCAGCCACGGAACAGACCACAGCTGCTAAACAGCCTGAGAAAACCACTGAACCGGCCGGGTAAACATTTTTCAGACATGCTTTGGTAAAAAAATCATAAAAACGCAGTTGTTCCAATATATTATTAACAATGATGGACGATGGAGCAGCTGCTATGTATACCAATCTTACCAGCCACCGAAAACGCACAGCCGTCCTTGGACTTCTGATCTGCCTTGCCATGATCACTCTGTCCGGACGGCTTGCTTATCTTATGGTGTTTTGTTCCGAACATTACAGCGCCATGGCCGAGGACCTGCACCAGCGGGAGAGGACCATTAAAGCCGCCAGGGGCCGGATCGTGGATGCCAATGGGGTAGTGATCGCCGACAACCGGACAGTCTGCACCATTTCCGTAATCCGCAGCCAGATAAAAGACCCGGACCAGGTGGTCAGCGTACTCTGCGAGAAGCTGGATCTGGACGAAGAACAGGTGCGCAAAAAGGTGGAAAAACGCAGCTCCAGGGAAATCATCAAAACCAATGTGGATAAGCCCCTGGGCGACGCCATAAGGGACTGCAAGCTGGCCGGGGTGAAGGTGGATGAGGACTATAAGCGCTACTACCCCTATGACAGCCTGGCCTCCAAAGTGCTGGGCTTCACCGGAGGCGACAACCAGGGAATCATCGGCCTGGAGGTAAAGTACGAACCCTATTTAAAAGGAACCAATGGAACCATCCTGACCATGACCGACGCCAGAGGCGTGGAGCTGGAAAATGCAGCCGAGGACCGCATCGAGCCGGTGGCAGGCAATGACCTGCACATCAGCCTGGATGTAAATATCCAGAAATACGCGGAGCAGCTGGCCTACCAGGTGCTGGAGAAAAAGAACGCCAAGGCGGTGTCCATCATTGTGATGAACCCACAGAACGGGGAACTGATGGCCATGGTAAATGTGCCGGAATTCAACCTGAACGAGCCGTTTACACCGGATCAGAACCTGCGCAGCCAGAGCCTGAGAGATGAGGCCCAGGCCAGAGGCACCAGTCTGGACCCAGCCGCAAAACAGGACCAGCTGAATAAAATGTGGCGCAACCGCTGCATCAACGACACCTATGAACCCGGTTCCACCTTTAAGATCATCACCGCGGCGGCAGGTCTGGAGTCGGGGGTGGTAAAACTGACGGACCAGTTCTCCTGCCCCGGATTCAGGGTGGTGGAGGACAGGAAGATCCGCTGCCACAAGGTGGGGGGACATGGCTCCGAGGACTTTCTCCACGGCGTTATGAATTCCTGCAACCCGGTGTTCATTGATGTGGGACAGAGGCTGGGGGTGGATAATTATTACAAGTATTTTACCCAGTTCGGCTTAAAGGGCAAGACGGGAATCGACCTGCCCGGCGAGGCGGCCACCATTATGCACAAAAAGGAAAATATGGGACTGGTGGAGCTGGCCACAGTTTCCTTCGGCCAGTCCTTCCAGATTACGCCCATGCAGCTGGTGACCACCGCGGCATCCATTGTCAACGGCGGAAACCGGATCACCCCTCATTTTGGTGTGGAGGCAGTCAATGCGGACGGCACGGCTGTTCACAAATTCACCTACCCGGTGAAGGAGGGCATTGTGTCTGCGGACACCAGCGCCACCATGCGCTACGTGCTGGAGCAGGTAGTGGCAGAGGGCAGCGGAAAAAGGGCAAAGGTGGCGGGCTTTCGCATCGGCGGCAAGACGGCAACCTCAGAGAAGCTTCCCAGAAGTTTAAAAAAATACATTTCATCATTTATCGGTTTTGCGCCCGCCAATGATCCACAGGTGATTGCGCTGATAACCATCGATGAACCGGAGGGGATATACTATGGAGGAACCATCGCAGCTCCTGTGATCGGAGATCTGTTTAAGAATATATTGCCTTATCTGGGAATACAGGCAGAGGAGGAAGAATCTGTTTCTCCCAATCCAAACGGTAGTTGATTATTCCCGGAAAAAGACGTATACTATTTACTGTGGCGGACCGGCCCTAATTCCCAGTTTTTCCTAAATGGAAGAGCCGGAATGACACAAATCTGACCATACATATGAAATTGAGGTGCCCCTATGATTCATGAAACTATACTTGCCATAATTATTGCATTTGCCATAAGCGCTCTGCTGTGTCCCATCATAATCCCCTTTCTTCACAAGCTGAAGTTTGGGCAGCAGGTGCGTCAGGAGGGTCCGCAGGCCCATTTGAAAAAGCAGGGTACGCCTACCATGGGCGGCCTGATTATTCTCACCAGCATCATCATAACCTCTCTGTTTTATGTCCCTAATTACCCCAAGACAATCCCGGTCCTCTTTATGACTGTGGGATTCGGAATCATTGGGTTTCTGGACGACTATATCAAGATTGTGATGAAGCGGTCCGAGGGTCTTAAGCCAATGCAGAAGCTGGCAGGGCAGTTTATTATTACCGGAATCTTCGCCTGGTATGTGGTTAACAGCGGAGAGGTGGGAACCGACATGCTGATCCCCTTTACCGGCGGCTTTGATCATGGTAAATTCCTCCATCTTGGGATTCTGTTCGTACCCGCCCTGTTCTTTATTGTGCTGGGAACGGACAATGGAGTAAACTTCACCGACGGTCTGGATGGCCTCTGCACCAGCGTTACCATTCTGATCGCCACATTTTTGACCATTGTGGCAATCGGTGAAAACACGGGCATCAGCCCCATCACCGGAGCCGTGGTGGGAAGCCTGCTGGGCTTTCTGCTGTTTAATGTATATCCGGCCAAGGTGTTTATGGGAGACACAGGTTCCCTGGCACTGGGAGGCTTTGTGGCGGCCAGCGTGTTTATGATGCGCATGCCCCTGTTCCTTCCGATTATCGGCCTGATTTACCTGGTAGAGGTGCTGTCGGTTATCATTCAGGTGACTTATTTTAAGAAATCAGGCGGAAAACGAATCTTCCGCATGGCGCCCATCCATCACCATTTTGAATTGGGAGGATGGTCTGAAACGCGGGTGGTGGCAGTGTTCTCCATCGTGACGGCAGTGTTGTGCCTGGTAGCGTATCTGGGGCTGTAGGGCTCTGGAGTGTGGAAAGTCCCCCTCGCGCGCAGGCGCGGTCGGCGGAGTGTGAGAGTCTAAGGAGGTTGACAAATGAACCAGAGTCAGAAAGTATTAGTTGCGGGAACTGGAATCAGCGGTATCGCTGCAGCCAAGCTTATTCTGGACAGGGGCGGAGAAGTAGTTCTTTACGACGGAAATGCCGGCCTGAAACCGGAAGATATCAAGGCAAAATTTGAGGACAGCGGGAAGGTAACCCTGGTGCTGGGTGAGATCAAGCGAAGCGATCTGCTGGGTGTGGAGCTGTGCATCATCAGTCCGGGGATTCCCCTAGACAGCCCCTTTGTGGCAGTGGTGGATGAGGCGAAGATCCCGGTGCTGGGTGAGATCGAGCTGGCCTACCAGTGCAGCCTTGGACGGCTGGCAGCCATCACCGGAACCAATGGCAAGACCACAACCACAGCCCTGACAGGGGAGATCCTAAAGGCCAGGTATGAGGAAGTCTATGTGGTGGGCAACATTGGTGAACCATACACCGCCAAGGTAAAGGACATGACTGAGGAGGCTGTGACAGTGGCTGAGATTTCCAGTTTCCAGCTGGAGACGATCATGGACTTTAAGCCTGAAGTCAGCGCCATCTTAAACATTACCCCTGATCATTTAAACCGTCATAAAACCATGGAGAATTACATCCAGATCAAGGAAGCCATCACCCTGAACCAGACAGAGAAGGACACTGTGGTGCTCAACTACGACGACCCTGTTCTCCGGGAATTCGGCCAGGGCAGTGAATTAAAGCCAAAGGTAGTCTGGTTCTCCAGCCGGGAGAAGCTCAAAGAAGGCTTCTGTATGAGCGGGGACACCATCTATTACTGCCATGGCGGCAAAGATACCCAGGTAATCAATGTGCACAGCATGCATTTGCTGGGGCGCCACAACTATGAGAATGTTATGGCCGCCGCTGCCATCGGTATGCTGATGGGTGTGCCCTTTGAGACCATCACCCAGGTAATCCGGGACTTTAAGCCAGTGGAGCACCGCATCGAATTTGTGCGGGAGCGGACCGGGGTTAAGTTCTACAATGATTCCAAGGGAACCAATCCGGATGCAGCGATCCAGGCCCTCCGCGCCATGCCGGGACCGACCATTCTCATTGCAGGCGGATATGACAAGAACAGTGAATACGACGACTGGGTGGCTGAATTTGCAGGAAAAGTGCGGTACCTGATCCTCATCGGCCAGACCCGGGATAAAATAGCAGCCTGCGCAAAGGAGCACGGGTTCACGGAGATCATGTACGCGGAGGATATGAGCGAGGCCGTTCAGGTCAGCGCCGTATACGCGGACGCAGGAGATTACGTGCTTTTAAGCCCTGCCTGTGCAAGCTGGGATATGTTTAAAAGCTTTGAAGAGCGGGGAGAGATATTTAAAGAGTGCGTAATGGGTTTATAGAATTACAGAATAAAACGCTGGGCGAGGGGAGGTAATACATCGTGGCGAAGAGAAAACAGCAGGCCCTGGCGGAAAGAAGCCAGGGACAGACCTCCGAAAGGCCCCCCGCGCGCCAGTCCGGACAGCAGGTCCGGCAGGTGCGCCAGGAACCAGAATACGAACAGCAAAAAGGGAAGAAGAAAAAGGTCCGTCATTTTTATGATTACAGCTTGCTGTTCTGCATTATTTTCCTGACGGCCTTTGGTCTGGTGATGATCTACAGCGCCAGCGCTTACACGGCCCAGCTGGATTACAAGGGCAATGCAGCATACTACATGATGCGCCAGGCTAAGATTGCCGCAGGCGGATTTGTGCTGATGATTATTATCTCTAAAATGGATTATCATTTCTTTGCTAAATTTGCCGTGCCTGCATATGGCATGTCCTACATACTGATGATCGCCGTGAGCTTGGTCGGCCGTGAAGTAAACGGCAAAAAGCGCTGGCTGGGCGTGGGCCCCTTAAGCTTCCAGCCCACGGAGTTCGTCAAGATCGCGCTGATTGTCATGCTGGCCGCACTGATTACTGAGATGGGAAGCAACATCAACAAGGGCAAGAACATGTGGTCCATTATCTTGCTGTCCCTTCCCATTGCGGGAATCGTGGCCAAGAACAATCTAAGCTCCGGTATCATTGTATTCGGAATCGCATTTGTGATGCTGTTTGTGGCCTGTAAGATCAAATGGCCGTTTTTCACATTGGGGGCAGTGGGCCTGGGCATATTGGCCGGAGCCGGGCCGATCGGTAAGGTTCTGAACCAGATCGGCCTGCTGGAGAATTACCAGTACCGGCGGATTGAGGCCTGGCTGAATCCCGAATCCGATCCCACGGACAAGGGCTTCCAGGTGCTGCAGGGCCTGTACGCAATCGGCTCAGGCGGCCTGACAGGACAGGGGCTGGGAGAGAGCATCCAGAAGCTGGGCTTCCTTCCGGAGGCACAGAACGACATGATATTCTCCATTATCTGCGAAGAATTGGGATTATTTGGTGCAATTTCTATTATTTTAATCTTTCTTTTTATGATATACCGGTTTATGCTGATAGCCGGGAATGCGCCCGACCTGTTCGGCGCGCTGCTGGTAGTGGGTGTTATGGGCCACATTGCGATTCAGGTAATTCTGAACATCGCAGTGGTAACCAATACCATTCCCAATACGGGAATTACACTGCCATTTATCAGCTACGGAGGAACGTCGGTCCTGTTCCTGATGATGGAGATGGGAGTAGTCCTAAGCGTGTCCAATCAGATCCGGCTGGAGAAATAATTTCACCGAATGTGCACACGCGGGCTTATCCGGGCATATGCTGAAGGTAGAGAGGAATGCTGCCTTTGGCGGCAGAAAGAGGTGCCCGGTTGTCCAGAATCCACGTTTACGGCCCCGCCCGTCTCTCGGGCGAGCTATCCATACAAGGTTCGAAAAATGCTGTCCTGCCCATGATGGCGGCGGCTCTACTTCACAAGGGAATTACAGTGCTCACCAACGTGCCCACCATTCAGGATGTGGACTGCATGGTGAGCATTCTGAGGTACATAGGGTGCCGCTGCAACAGAAGAGGAAGTACGCTGGAAATTGATGCCACATTTCTGCGCAGTGTGAAAATCCCTGACTGCTATGTCAGTCAGATGCGGTCCTCTGTCATTCTTCTGGGCGCACTTTTGGGACGCGCGGGAGAGGGGGACAGCAGCTATCCCGGAGGCTGCCTGATCGGTGCCAGACCCATAGATATACACCTGGAGGTGCTCAGGAATCTTGGGGCGGAGATTCTGGAGGACGGCGACAGGATCAGTGCAAAGGCGGCCTGCGGCGGGAAACTCTGCGGTGCCCAGTTCCAGCTGCGGTATCCCAGCGTGGGAGCCACGGAGCAGGCGCTGTTAGCCTCTGTGCTGGCAGATGGGATCACTGTGGTCCAGGGCGCGGCAAGGGAGCCGGAGATCTGTCAGCTCTGCCAGTGTTTAAACAGGATGGGCGCAATCATCCGCGGCGTAGGTACAGATACCCTGACGATCAAAGGGGTTGAGAAACTCCATGACAGCCGGTTTGACGTGCGTGGGGACCGGATTGTGGCAGGAACTTACCTGGCTGCAGTGATGGCGGCCTCGGGAAGCATTTTATTAAAAGATATCACCCCCTCGGACCTGACCGTTCCTCTGGATCTCATGGAGCAGGCGGGGGCCTGCATCATCCGGGATGAGGTGAAGGAGCAGATCGCCATCTCCATGGAGAGCCACCCCGTAGGGCTTCAGTTTGAGACAGAACCCTATCCGGGCTTCCCTACGGACCTACAGTCGCCCTTTATGGCGTTTCTAGCCGCAGGAGAGGGAGAGAGCCTGATCCGGGAGCAGGTTTTCGAGGGACGTTTTGCAACGGCTGAAGAGCTGAAGCGCATGGGCGGAGTGATCCGGATCAATGGCCGTGAGGCCTATGTAACAGGGCATTATCCCCTTAAAAATGCCAAGGTGAAGGCAAGAGACCTGCGCGGCGGCGCTGCGCTGGTTGTGGCCGCTCTGGCCGCAGAGGGGGAGACAGTAATAGAGGACTGCCGTCATATCGAACGGGGATATGAGGACATCTGCCGGGACTTAAGGGTGTTGAATGCGGATGTAAGATGGGGCTGATACAATAACCAGAAGAGGAATGATCAACATGAGAAAAGCCACGAGACAACCACATTTTGGACTATGGGCGGCTACGGCAGCAATACTGCTGGCAGCCATCCTGCTTCTCTCTGTCCGGGTGGGGACTGTGACGGTCACCAACAGCAAGCGTTATTCGCCGCAGCAGCTGGAAGAGATTCTGTTTCCCGGGAAATGGGACCGGAATTCCGCTTACTGCTATATCAGCGACCGTTTCAGGCCCCACAAGCAGATTCCCTTTGTGGAGGACTATGAGATGGTATTCCACAGCCCCACCAATATAGAGATTATTGTGTATGAGAAAAATATCGTGGGCTATGTATCTGATATGAGCAGTTACATGTATTTCGATAAGGATGGGATCATAGTGGAAAGCTCTGGGAACAAACTGGAGGGGGTTCCATGGATCACAGGCCTGGAGTTCGGCCAGCTGATTCTGCACCGCCCCCTGCCGGTTAAGGACCAGAGCGTGTTCCAGGATATCATGAACCTGACCCAGCAGCTGTCCCTTAAGCAGCTGCAGGTGGACCGTATCGAATATAACTCCCGCAATAAAGCCACCCTTTACCTGGGCGATCTGGAAGTATCCCTGGGAAATGATACGGATGTGGACAGCAAAATATCGGTTCTCAGCGATATATTAAGGGACAATCCCCAGCTGACCCAGATGCACGGCTCCATTGAGCTGGAAAATTACAGCGAGACGGGGATTGGCGGGGGGATTACTTTTAAGAAGAAGTAAGGGGTTGAATAGGATTGGCATGTAGGTAACTGACGGTTACTTGCATGCTTTTTTTGCGTTGTTCCTTAGTACCAGTTTATGTCGTTTTTGCATATTTAATAGTTTTTTCAATATTTCCATTTTTGCAAATTGTGTCGAATGTCTTAATTACATGATGGAGAAAGTAGGTGCGATACAATTATGAATATGCTATAATAGTAAAGGGTTGATTCCAAAAGGGGGATATATTATAATGCAAAAAATTGTATGCGAATTATGTGGTAGCACGGACTTCACTAAGGAAGATAGCGTTTTCGTTTGCCAATATTGTGGTTGCAAATATACATTAGAAGAAACTAGAAAACTAATGGAAAATGAAAAAGTAATTGATAGAACTCAAGAAGTGATCAATATTTTAAAAAATGCGAATGATACATTTGATGGATTAAATTTTGAGAAGGCCTATGATTTATATACAGAGGTACTGAATATTGATCCAAATAATGAAGAAGCAATTTTAATGCGTGGCATTTCCTCAGGATGGCAAAGTTCTGTACAAGATTGTAAAATAGTTGAAGTAGAGAAGTCTTTTAATCGAGCGATAGAACTCGGACACAAAAAATATGGAGATTCGTCTAACTTTTTTGTTTTTTGCACTAAAGGTGTAGAAGAATATGGAAAAGTGTTGGCGGGTATCTCTATCTTGTTCCAGAAT
>URUZ01000042.1 GCA_900551225.1 uncultured Clostridium sp. | reverse complement strand
TAGTCACTGCACTAAGCTCGTGAAAGACCTCGCTAAGTGCCAGTGACATGTATCGCACGTAACCGGCTAAAAGACAGACGCTAAGTGCTCATAACGAGGAGGATAAACATGAGAAAAGGTAAATTAGCAGCAGCATTTTTAGCAGCAGCCATGATTTTAACCGCCTGCGGAGGCGGAAACGCCGCGCCGGATACAGGCGCAGCCACTGAGGTGAAATCCGGGGAGAGCGGGGGTACCACGGCGGAGGCCCCGGCTGCAGAGGGCGCTGGGGATCTTCTGGTATCCGTATGGGCGGGGCCTCACGCGGATCTGCAGAAACAGGTGATAGGCAGCGGATACACTGCCGCTGCGGTGACCGTGGATGATGTGGACTACGGTAACTTGAAGCAGAAGCAGCTGTCCTCCTTCCAGGCAGCTTCCGGCTCCGGCAACTATGACGTGGTGTGGGTAAACAGCCTGTGGATGAAGGAATATGTGGACAACGGCTACATCCTTCCCTTGGACGACTATATCCAGTCCGCCGGAATCGATATGGGCATCTACGCGGAGGGACTGCTGGAGGGCTGCCAATTTGGCGGCAAGACCTACGGTTTCCCAACCTATGCCCAGACCATGATCCTGGCCTACGATTCCGAGGTATTTGAACAGGAAGGCATTGAGGTACCGAAGAACATCGAGGAGCTGATCGAGGTTGCCAGATATTTCAAGGAGAAGGGAAGCGGCATCGCCATCCCCGCTAAACAGGGGGGAGCATCCACAACCCTGTTCTCCCAGCTGCTCTATTCTGATGACGGCGCATACTTTGACAAGGACGGCAATCTGGACCTGACCAGCGAGGCCTGTGTCTACGCGGCAGATGTGTATGACCGCCTGGCACAATACTCTGTGGACGGCTGTCTGGCCTGGCATCACGATGAGGTTGCGGAGGCAGTGAGAACCAAGGACGCCCCCATCGGCATTATCATGAGCGGCCTGGCCAACCAGAACGCGGACCCTGACAAATCCCTGATTGTGGACACCGTGAAATACGCGCCCTTGGCAGGCAGGAGCGGCAAGGCCGCAGCCAGCAACACCTTCTGGGTGTGGGCGGTAGCTGAGAATTCCGCCAGCCCTGAATCAGCCTTTGATCTCTGCGCCTGGTTGTCCAGCTATAAAACAGAGAAGGCCCAGACCCTGGCCGACCAGCAGGTCAGCGCCATCGACAGCCTGGCCCAGGATGCCGAGGTGCTGGAGAAAACCCCCTATCTTCCGGTGGTTATGGAACAGCTGGCGGGCGGCAAGATCGATCCCGTGCTGGAGAACTGGGGGACCTTAAAAGAGAACCTGATTGTGTCCCTGTCCGAGATTGCCTCCACCGACGCGGAGCCAAAAGCAGTGATGGAAGCCCTTCAGGAACAGATGAAAGACGTAGATTTCAGTAAATAACCAGCAGGAACAGGCAGAGGAAGGAAGACGCGATTCATATGGGAAAAAATTTTAAATGGTCATTGGAAAAGGGAGATCTGCTGCCCACGCTGCTTATGCTTCCGGCCGTGCTTATGATCTTGTTTATCATGGTAATCCCGCTGGGCTATGGGCTTGTTTTAAGCTTTTGCGATGTGGGCTTCGGAAATGTGGATTTTAAAGAGAATTTTGTGGGAATTGCCAACTATCTGCGGTTTTTTAAGGATGCAACCGCCCGGAAAGCGGTGGTAAATACCCTGGCCTTCTCCCTGGGGGCCACGGCCGGGGATCTGTTCTTCGGGACACTGGGGGCGGTCCTTCTGCTGAAGGTAAGTGAGCGTCTGGGAAAGCTTCTGCGCCCTTTGATGACCATTCCGCTTCTGGTATCCCCCATCATCGTAGGCCTGATCTGGCGTTATATCTACGATGTAAAAGGAATTCTGTATTGGATTCTGGGATTTTTTGGAATCGGTATCAACCAGTTTCCCGGGGTCACAGGGGCCTCCACGGCCCTGCTCTGCACCATTGCCGCCCACTGGTGGCAGGTGGTCCCTTTTGTAATCATAGTTATGACCGCCGGCCTGCTGTCCATACCGGGAGAATACTATGAGGCCGCCTATGTGGACGGCGCAGGAGAATTTAAAAGCTTCTGGACTATCTCATTTCCCCTGTTAAAGGACGTCTACATGGTGGTTCTGCTGATCAGCGGCGTGGACACCCTGAAGGTATTTGACATCATCTACTCCCTGACCGGAGGAGGGCCCAACAATTCCACGGTGTCCATGAGCATTTACGCCTACAGCCAGGCCTTTGAACAGTCCAATTTAAGCTATGCCATGGCCCTGTCCTTTATCGCCATGATTGTAACCTTTATCGTGTTCGGCGTACCCTTTGTGCGTCACAACCTGCGCAAATACAAAGACTAGGAGGATCGTTATGCAGTATAAGAGAAAATGGTACGTCAAACTCCTGATCACCCTGCTGTTTGCATTTGCCCTGGTCTGGACCCTGGTCCCCGCCTATATTGTCATATCCAACTCCTTCAGGAGAACCCTGGATATGAAGGTCATGCCGCCACAGCTGTTCTTTAAGCCCCTGTTTACCCACTTTGAAAAAATTCTGTCCCTTGATAATTTTGGGAAATATTTCATCAACTCAATCATCATCGCAGGCTCTGTCACAGTTCTCACCATCTTTCTGGGAACCCTGGCCGCCTACGGCATGAAGCTGTTTAAGTCCCGTCTGGGGCAGCATCTGTCCAACATCCTGCTGCTGGGGAAAATGGTTCCTGCCATCACCATTCTGATTCCCCTGTTTATGATGATGAACCGGATGAGGCTTACCGGAACCTATGTGGCGCCCATACTTGCCCACAGCTGTATGAGCCTGCCTTTTGTGACCTGGCTGATGGCCAGCTTTATCCGGGACCTGCCCACAGAGCTGTTGGAGGCGGCCAGCGTCATGGGCTGCAGCCGCATGAAGGCCTTCTGGAAGATTATTTTCCCACTGGTGAAGCCTGCCATGGCCTCAGCCACCATCCTGGTGATGCAGACCTCCTGGAATGAGCTGATCTTCTCCCTGCAGCTTACCAATTTAAAGACCTACCCCCTGACTGTGGGGGTGGCCAGATACGTGGGCGCGGTGTCCGTAGACTGGGGCAAATGCAGCGCCGCGGCCACGATTACCATGGTCCCCATCATCATCGCAGGCTTTTTCATGCAAAAATATCTGGTGACCGGCATGACCGCCGGGGCCGTGAAAGGTTAGGTACAACATGTTTTTTGGCGCACAATACTACCGCCCGCCCTTCCCGGGCAGAGACGTATGGCAGCGGGATATCCGGCACATGAAGGAGCTGGGATTTACCTGTGTGAAGCACTGGGCCGTGTGGAACTGGATCGAGAGGACACCGGGAACCTTTGATTTCTCAGACCTGGACGAGTTGGTGGGACTTTCCGCCGAGGCGGGGCTGGCAGTGATCATCAACACCATACCCGAGGGCGCGCCGTACTGGGTATATGAGGGAAATGAGGACGCTTTGTACAAAACCGCAGACGGCGGGCGGGGGGAACCGGGCGGCCCGGCTAACCTGCCCACCGGCGGCTGGCCCGGCCTCTGTATGGACAGCCCGGAATTCGCAGGCCTTGTGGCCCGTTTCATCAGGGAAACAGCCAGGCATTATAAGGATGTGAAGGCGGTCACTGTCATCGATGTCTGGAACGAACCCCATCTGGAACCCATGTATGACTACCGTTCCAACATGCTCTGCTACTGCGGCTATTCCAGGCAGGCCTTCACTGACTGGCTCCGGCAGAAATACGGCACCCTGGAAATGCTGAACCAGGCCTGGCTGCGTACCTACACGGACTGGAGCCAGGTATCCCCGCCGCCCCGTTTCGGCACCTGGACCGACATGCTGGACTGGCGGTATTTCTGGCTGGAGAACTTAAGGAAATGGCTGCGCCTGCGGGTGGAGGCCGCCAGGGAGGGAGCGCCGGACAAGAAGATCCAGACCCATGTGGCCTACAGCGGTATCCTGGGCAACCGGATTGTGGGCGGCCTGGCCAATGAGCTGGGAGATGAATTCCTGCTGGCCCCCGAGGTGGACTATTTTGGTTTATCCAGCTTCCCAAAGTGGCTGATGGGAGAGCAGAACGCCTATCGCCATCTGCTGCACAGTGAGATGATCGCCGAGGCCTCCCACGGAAAGCTGTTCTACCAGGTGGAACTCCAGGGCGGCGGCGGAAAACCGGGGCTGTTGGGCGGGGAGGTGCCCGCCGGAGCAGATGTAAAAATCTGGAATTGGAACACCGTGGCAGCGGGAGGCAAGGGCAGCGTGTATTGGCAGTATGCCCCGGAGCCTGCAGGAGTGGAGAGCCCGGGGTTCGGGCTGACCGGATTCCGAGGCGAGGACACGGAGCGCAGCCTGGCCGCGGGGCAGATGGCAGGGCTGCTGAACCAGCCGTGGCTGGAGTCTGCCCGCCGGGTTCCCTGCCAGAATGCAGTATATGTTTCCAGAAAAAGTGATGTGCTCTGCTTCGCGGCCGAGCGGCGGGAGGAGATGTATGCGGGAGGACTGAGCGGAGTGTTCAAAGCAGCCTACGAAACCGGGACCGCGGTGGGTTTCTTCCATGAGGACTATATAGCAGAGCTGCCGGAAGCAGCAGTAAAGTTTCTGTACCTTCCCATGACATTGATCCTGTCCCCGCAAGAACAGGAAATCCTGGGACAGTTCGTGGAGCGGGGCGGTACCCTGGTGGCTGAGGCCTGCCCCGGCCTGTACCGTCCGGACGGCCTGCTGGATCAGGAGAGCGCCGCGCTGAACAGGATATTCGGCCTGGAACACAGGGAGATCCAGGCGATGCCGGAGTGGGGGGAGGTCACGGCTCACTGGATTGAAGAAGCCGAGGCACAGAGGACGGACCGCGCGGACGGCAGTGGTGCCCGTTCACCTCAGCCCTTTACCGGCCTGTTCTACCGCCAGCTGGTGATTCCGGGACCAGAGGCCAGGGTGCTGGCAGCCTTTGAGGACGGAGAACCGGCTGTGACGGAGCGGATGCTGGGAGAGGGACGGGCCATATGGATCGGAACCTTCCCCTCCTGCAGGTATGAGCGGTGGGAGGAGGCGGATGAGGGAACCAGGGATCTGCTGACCAAATGGATGGTCCCCGGCGGTTATGAGCAGATTGGCCATGTGCTCCTGCCTGAAATACAAAAAGGCCGTGTGACGCTGGCCCCGTTTGTGCGGCTGCTGGAGACAGAACAGGAATATATTCTGTGCGCGGTGAATCACATGCCAAAGACGGTAAACATAGAGGTGGAATTGCCGGGTCGGACAGTCCCGCTTAAGATACCCGGATCAGACGGTGTATTCTACAGATGGAGTAAAGAATAAAGAAAATACAGCAGCAGGATTGAGTACCATATCGTCAATCCGGCTGCTGTATTTCTTTTGTCCAATCGATTATTTAGCCAGCAAAGCCTTAAGGCGTACAATTTCGGCTTCTTTTTCTGCCAGTGCTTCCGCCGCTTGCGCTTGCTGCCGCACTGCCTGCTCGGCTTGTGCCCGCTGCTGCTCAGCCCGTTCCCGCTGCTGCTCAGCCCATTCCTGCTGCTGTTTCAGCTTCAGCTGGAGCTGTTCGATCTGTGCCTGCTGATCCTCAATCATGTACTGTACGGTGCCGGCGTCCAGCAGCCGTAGTCCTTCTGAAAACATACTCACCAACTCCTTTGTCATGAAACGAAATTGAAATACTTCCCTGTAAAGGTCCTTGAAATCAGGATATTCCCCAATAACCCGCAGGATGTCCGCCGGGGCATCGGAGGCAATAAAATACAGCCAGGCATCCAGCCTTGTAAGTTTATTGTGGGGGCAGCTGAGGAAAATGTCAAGAGGGATAATGAGATATTCCTGAATCAGATCCAGCGGTAAACCGGTATCAAAACATTGTTTGGCATAGTGTAGATATTGATCTGGGAATAAATGGAATTCAGATGTACTGCTTTGGATCAATACGATGGTGTAGACCTTTTTTATATCCCGGTAAGAGAAGCGTTTTCCCTTTTTTTTCATATCGGACCGTACCCGGGAATACTGGCGCATCACCAGATCGCTGGAATAGCAGGCGCAGCGCGGCCCGGGAAAGTAATATCCGATCCGCTGGATCTCCACATTGACAAGAGCGCCCGATTCCAGACGCACAAGGATATCCATGATCAGCAGGGAGCCTTCTTCCGACAGACGGTCGGATTCCCCCGGAAGGACGGCCACAATGGACAGCTTCACCCCAAGGCAGAGGCTCAAAAAATCTTCCAGCCGCTGTGGGTACTTTTGAGGGTCAAAAACGGATTTAAAGAACGGATCATAGGTGAGCTTTGCCCCCTTAGTGCCCATGCAGAAGGAGAGGAAATCCTGTTGCATCGATTCAGTCAGCGCCAGGTACTGCTGGTAGGAAAAGCTGTCTGACCGTAAGGCTTTCAGAACCTCCGCCTCGGTCTGTGGAATGCCAAATGTTTCAAAGTCAGTGAAAGGGATTGTGTTAGATGTCATAGATATGCCTCCATTGAGATAAGAATGAGATAGATAACAGGTTTGCCCGGCCAGACAGCCGGAACATGTGAGATAAATATAGATGATTTAATTAATATAACATATACAACGACTCAAAGCAAAGCCTTTCTGGAGAAAAAGTATTATGAAAAGTATTCGCAAAAAGTGAAAGAAATCTCATCCATTCCTGGTATATAATAATATAAAGATCTTTATATCAACCATCCAACCAATACAAGAAAAGGACAAACCTAATGAAACAACCCATAAATTCAACATCGGACAGCCAGGGACGCCTCTATCAGACATACGCCCCGGTGGCCAGGCAGGTCTGCAGCCGGATTCTGTACCCAATTGGAACGCCGGAGGATGTGGAGGAGCTTGTGCAGGATGTGATGTATCAGCTTTTGGTTCACCCCGAAAAATACGACCAGGAGCGGGCAGGCCTTAACACCTATGTGGCGGTGATGGCCAGAAGCAGGGCGCTGAGCCGGAGAAAACAGCTGTCGGATTCCAGGACCGTACCTATGGAAGGAATACTGGAACTGGGCTATGAGGACAACCATGCCCTGGAGCGGGCCGAGATGAGGGATCTGGTGCGGTCCGTGCTCCTGCATTTAAAACAGAAAGAGCAGCGGCTCTTTGCCATGCGTTTCTTATATCATATGCCAATTGAGGAGATCGCAGGGCAGCTGGGCATATCCCGCAGGGCTGCCGATATCCGGATCTGCCGCCTGCGCAGGAAGCTGGAGAAGATATTTGCGGCTCAGGGGCTGGCTGTCAGGGAATGCGATCCCAAGGAGGGAGAAAATGATGACATTTGAACATCTTGAACAATACATTGACGATGATCTGGCGCTGCAGCTTTCAGAGGGGATATATACCGGGAAATCTTCTGGAACCGGCCGGGTTTACCGAAGGGCTGTGGCCGCCGCTGCCTGTATTCTGATCCTGTTTGGAATCATAAACCACAGCACCCTCACAGCCACCGCCAGGAACCTGGCAATGTTTCTGTTCGGCGGAACTGTCACTGAGGAAGAACATCCCGGATATTTTGTGCTGAGGCAGGCAGTTAGATTCGGCTCTGAGGGGGAATACTGTGTAGAGCTGGCATACCGGGACGGACAGGATGTCTACGCGGTGGTCACCAGGAACAGCGCAGACGGCATGGGAGCCGCAACCCTGACGGCCGGAGATACGGTCTATGAGGATGCATACCGCGGCAGCAGCATCCAGACCGTCACAGAGGCCGCTCCATCAGAGGAGGGAGCCGCCGCTGGTATTCTGAGAGAAAAAAGTGAGATGCAGTGCCACTTCACAGGAGTGGAGGAGGCCAGCCGGTTTACACTGACCGTGGACGGGCAGAGCGCAGAGATACTCCTGGAAGAGCCGGAGAAATCCGCGGTCAGCGGAAATATGATCCTGAAAACAAACCAGATGAGCTGGATCATATGGCCTCTGGCCCCGGACAACAGTGTGGTGGGCGTCAGCAATATGGAAGATTATGGGAAATGGGACCCGGCCGGCATCTTCCCGTCAGGGGCTGCCTGGACTGCGGACCTTCTGAATCCCATGTTCATCGGAGAAGACGGAACTGCCTATCAGGCGGAGAAGGTGGGAAGCGGCAGCAGTGTGTGGAAGACTGTGGACAAGGCCAATGGGCCTGTCACATCATTTACCGCGGAGGGAGTGGCATGGGAGCTGCGGGGCGGAGAACAAGGCCTGATATCCTATACCTTCCAGGTGCCTGCCAGGGGCGGCAGCCTTCCTGTCAATGACACACTGACAGCAGGAAAGCTGGAGCTGAATCTGAAGGAGATTAAGCGGGATGAAAACGATCATATCACCCTGGTGTTCCGGCCCATGACCAATTACGGCCTGCTGAAATCCGGGCGCATGGAAGGGGAAAACAGCCAGAGCTACGGGTCCGGCAGCGGGGACGATTTCACCCTGTCCCTGGGGTACACCTACTATATTATGGAACAGGACCGTCGGACCGTGAAAGAAACCGTCCGTCAGTTCCCCTATGAGACAGGGGAGGAGATGACAGTCCGGATCATGGACTTGGAGCTGGAGACCGCTGATCCTGCCAGCCTGAGCCTTGTCCCGTAGGCGTATATATATCTCTTGACATTAAATCCTACATGTGCAATAATCACTCATAACATTTTGCAGAGCGCGCAGGCAGTGTCTTTACTGTTTGTGCGTTTTCAGCAGTGTCAGAATGGAGGAGAGGATTCACAATGCGAAGAAGAAAAAGAAAGAGCAGGGCCCTGCTCTGGATCATCCTTGCGCTGGTTTTGGCAATTGGCGCAGGGATTATGTCTTATCTGTTTCTGCAGAACCGCCGCAAAGCGGCCATGCCTACACCTGATGAATTGTTTTCCCAGTACACCGCCTATCTGTCCGGCGGAAGCTACGAGAAAATGTATGATATGCTGGATGAACAGAGCCGCCAGGAGATTACCCTGGAAGATTTTGTAACCCGCCACAAGAACATTTTCGGCGGCATTGAGGCAGCCAACATCCAGGCGGCGGTTACAGGCACGGAGGAGAAGGAGGACGGTGTGGCAGTGGTCAGCTTTCAGATGAGCCTGGACTGCCTTGCCGGCCCCATATCATTTCCAAACCAGGTGACCTTTTTAAAGGATGAAGAGGGCGCTTACCATATGGCCTGGAACGACCGCGTAATCTTCCCGGAGTTCAGCCGCACGGACAAGGTGCGCGTGACCACCGAGAAGGCGGAGCGCGGACAGGTCTATGACCGAAACGGGGAATTGCTGGCAGGAAAAGGCACTGCTTCCATGGTGGGTTTGGTGCCGGGGAAGATGAGTGCAGAACCTTCCGCAGATCTGGCGCGCCTTTCGGAGCTTCTGGGCATTCCCACGGACAGCATAGAGAAGAAGCTGGCCGCTAAATGGGTGAAGGATGATTCCCTGGTTCCATTAAAAACACTGAAAAAGGTAGATGAACTGGATCTCGGCTCCCTCAGCCCAAAGTTAGATAATGTGAACAACAAGGCCCTTCAGGATGAACTGCTGACCGTTCCCGGGGTGATGATCACAGATACCACGGTGCGCTCCTATCCCCTGGGCGAGGAGGCCTCCCATCTGGTGGGCTATGTCCAGAATGTCACAGCCGAGGACCTGGAGAAACACAAGGGCGAGGGCTATCTGTCGGACAGCGTCATCGGCCGCAGCGGAATGGAGACCCTGTTTGAGAAGGAATTAAAGGGTACGGGCGGCTGCACCGTCTCCATTGTCAAGTCCGACGGAACGATGAAGCGGGAGCTGGCCTCCATCCCCAGGCAGGATGGACAGGATATCTATCTGACCATTGACAGCGGCCTTCAGCGGCAGATCTACCAGCAGTTCCAGGATGTCAAGAGCTGCACTGTGGCCATGAATCCCTATACCGGGGAGGTGCTGGCTCTGGTCAGCACGCCCTCCTACGACAACAATGATTTTATTCTGGGCATGTCCCAGGAGAAATGGAACGCGCTGAATGAAGATGAGCGCAATCCACTGATGAACCGTTTCCGCCAGCGGTTTGCGCCCGGCTCCTCTTTTAAGCCCATCACCGGCGCCATTGGGCTGGCCGCGGGAACGCTGGACCCTAATCAGGATTATGGGGATGAGGGGCTCAGCTGGCAGAAGGATAAGAGCTGGGGCAACTACTATGTGACCACCCTCCACGAGACCAACCCAGCTACCCTGGAAAATGCCTACATTCTCTCGGACAACATTTACTTTGCTAAGGCGGCCTTGGGGCTCGGCTATGAGGGCTTCGCGTCTGCCCTGGACCGGCTGGGATTTAACCAGGACCTGCCCTTTGAGATCTCCGTTGCAAAGTCCCAGTATTCCAATACCGGCCAGATTGAGACAGAGATCCAGCTGGCGGACAGCGGCTACGGCCAGGGCCAGATTCTGGTGAACCCCATCCACCTGGCGGCCCTATACACCATGTTTCCAAATGATGGAAATGTCATCAGGCCCCGCCTTGTATACCAGTCGGACTTGACGCCCGAGGTATGGCTGTCCCAGGCATTTTCCACGGAGATCACAGGGCGCATCTCATCTGCCCTGGAGAAAGTAATATCCTCCCCCGAGGGCACAGGACGCCGGGCGAAGCGCCCGGACTTGGGACTTGCGGGCAAGACGGGTACCGCGGAGATCAAGGATTCCAAAGCAGATGCAGGCGGAACAGAGCTGGGGTGGTTTGCGGTGTACACCACAGATCCCACCCTGCGGACACCCCTGCTGCTGGTCAGCATGGTGGAGGATGTGAAAAATGCCGGAGGCAGCGGCCTGGTAGTGGGCAAGGACAAGGCTGTGCTGGATGCGTATTTTCCCGTGCAGCAATAGGACCAAGTGGCCTTTTTCGCCGGAATGTGGTATAGTATCCTTATTATTGTAAAAACCAATGAAAACAGGAGGAAACGATGAGCGTATATAAACGGATTTTTACCATTGTAATTGATTCCATGGGGATCGGGGAAATGCCGGATGCAGCGGACTATGACGACGCAGGCGCAGACACCCTGGGCCACATTGACCAGCATATGCCGGAATTTAAGATTCCCAACCTGGCGGGCCTTGGCCTGACCAGACTCCACCCTCTGACCCATGTGGAGACCCCGGATCAGATCCATGGGAAATACACCCAGCTTCTGGAAGCCAGCGTGGGCAAGGATACCATGACCGGGCACTGGGAGATGATGGGGCTGCACATTACCAAGCCCTTTCAGACATTTACGGACACCGGCTTCCCACAGGAGCTGCTGGACGAACTGAGCCGCCGCACAGGCCATAAAATCGTGGGCAACAAGTCGGCCAGCGGCACGGAGATCCTGGAGGAGCTGGCAGAGCATGAGATTGCCACCGGGGATATGATTGTGTACACCTCCGCGGACTCTGTGCTGCAGATCTGCGGAAATGAAGAGACCTTCGGCCTGGATGAGCTGTACCGCTGCTGCGAGATTGCCAGGGAGCTGACCATGAGGGATGAGTGGAAGGTGGGCCGCGTCATCGCCAGGCCATATGTGGGCAGGAAGAAGGGCGAGTTCAAGCGCACCTCCAACCGCCATGATTACGCGCTGAAGCCCTACGGCGCCACAGCCTTAAACGCGCTGAAGGACAAGGGATTTGACGTGATCAGCGTGGGCAAGATCAAGGATATATTCGACGGGGAGGGCATCACCGAGGCCTACAAGTCCACCAGCAGCGTCCATGGGATGGAGCAGACCATAGAGCTTGCGGATAAGGATTTCAACGGCCTGTGCTTTGTGAATCTGGTAGATTTTGACGCGCTGTGGGGCCACAGGCGCAACCCTGAGGGCTACGGACAGGAGCTGGAGCGCTTTGACGTGAAGCTGGGAGAGTTTCTTGGGAAAATGAGGGACGATGATCTGCTTCTGATCACAGCGGACCACGGCAATGATCCCACCTACAAGGGCACGGACCATACCAGGGAGCGGGTGCCGTTACTGGCATACTCACCCAGCATGAGCAGCTCAGAGCGCCTGGCGGACCAGCATACCTTTGCCGTGATCGGCGCCACTGTGGCCGACAATTTCGGCGTAGATATGCCGGAGGGCACTATCGGAACCTCTATTCTGGATCAGATCAAATAATAATATCATAAAATAAGCCAGCCGCTCTGCCGGAATTCCGGGAGAAAGGCTGGCTTTTTTATAGCAGAACTTTCGGAGAAGGAACAGTGAAATACCGCCCCCTCATCTATTTCACCGCCGCAGTTCCGGCCGGTCCGCAATTTCATACCGGTTTCGTCCCTGCGCTTTGGAACGGTAAAGGGCTTGGTCCGCCATTTCGTACAGGGCCTCATAGGAATCCCCGCTGCAGGACAGGACTGCTCCCACACTGATTGTCAGCGGCCGGAGGCCGGCCAGATCCAGTTCACTGGCTTTACGGCAGAGAAGGGCGCATTTGGCTTCCAGGCCCTCCAGATCCTTGATCCTGGGCAGGTAAACTGTGAATTCATCCCCGCCGGGCCTGCCTGCGATGTCCTGGGCGCGGAAGTTGGCCCGCAGCAGTCCTGCCACCATGGTCAGGGCCTTGTCCCCGCTGAGATGGCCGTAGGTGTCGTTGATGTCCTTAAAATGGTCGATATCCAACAGGATCAGAGCGCCCAGCTGTCCCTGGGGAAGCTGGCCCAGGCTCTCTGCAACCATGGTCCGGCAGGTCTGGGCATTGTAAAGCTGTGTCAGGCTGTCCAGACGCGCTTTCTGCAGCAGGTCATCCTGTATGCGCTTTTCATCGTCAATGACATTGACCCGGCCGATTACATAGGCTGGAGACGAGCCGTCACAGATGGTTTCTACCGCCAGACGTATCCAGTGCTCCTTCTGGTCCGTGAGCGTCAGCTCCAGCTCCAGCATACCGTCACCGGAGGTGATCGCTTCGATAAAACGCTGTCCTCCCGGGGTGGCGAGAAGCCGTTTCCTGTCATATTCCTCCAGTTTGGGCTCTCCGTCATATTCCGGCGGAACGGACAGTACCAGGTGGCCGGTGCGCAGGTCGTACTCAAAGAAATACTCATTGACCAGGGCATATACCCGGAAATGCTTCTTCAGCTCCAGGGCCATCTTCCTGCTCATCAGCGCCCTCTGGCGCAGGAAGAACAGCAGCACTGCGATAATCAGCGTAAACACGGCCACAATGATCATAATGGAGCGCAGCGGATTCTCCCGGATCAGGGAGAACAGGGTCAGAGGCTGGCTGACCAGGGTGTTCTGGTTGATAATCTGCTGCTTAGTAGTCTCCGGAATGGAAAATATCACTTTGTTGAAGATGGACAGCAGCAGCTGGTGCCCGGGTTTGACAATCCCGAAGCAGAGGCTGCGTGGATCGGAGGTCTGCGGAACCAGCTTCAGCCCTCTGTACTCCGGCTTGTTCATATAATAGTGGGCGGAGTAGGTGTCCACATACGCGTAGTCCGCCTCCCCCTCAACCAGGGCGTTGATACACTGTTCAATGGTGGCATAGTGCAGCAGCTCTCCCGCGCTGCTGTCTGTGAATGAGGAGTAGGTTGTCAGCGCATAACGAGGTTTTTCAGGGCTGTTGACATCTCCATTGCCGTTCATCAGCAGAATATACAGGGAGTTGATATATGGCTGGGTCATGGCCAGATGGCTGGCTCTGGCCAGGTCATAATTGTAGGGCATCCCGGTCACCAGCTGGAGTTCCCCCTCCTCCACCATATCCAAAAGCTTCTGGGGCGTATCCGCTGTCACAATCTCAAAGGTCAGGCCGGTTTTCTCAGAAATGTAGTTCAGCAGGTCCAGGGAAATACCGCAGAGGCTCCCGTCTGTGCTGATATATTGGTAGGGCGGCTGATTCTCCACAAAACCCACCTTCAGGGGAGCGGAATTCCGGATAAAGTCCAACTCCTCCTGGGAGAAGGTCAGGGAAGTCACAGGCGGTGCAAAATACTTCTCATACAATGTGGTGGAAAATGTGGGATTGGCCCGGTCAATACTCATGATGGCTGAATTCAGCTGGGACATGAGTTCCGCGTTCTCCCCTTTGGTGGTGACAAAATAAAATGGCTTGGAGGCGAAACGGGCGATTGTGCGCATCCCGGGAATGTAATTCATGCTGGTGTTGAGAATGGCATCCGCCCGCCCTTCTCTTAGGGCAGCCAGCAGTTCCTCTTCAGTGTCACAGTCTACATAGACAGGAGTGACCAGGTTCATGGCAAAGTAGTCCTCCAGCTCCTGTTTCAGACGGATGCTGTTAGAAAGGGCGGCTATACGCATAGTCTGGGGAATCTGGGAATTAATTATAATCTCTCTGTCGGTGTCGGAGCTTACCTGGAGAATGGTTTCCGCTGTGCCGTAGCTGTGGCTGGAGAAATCAAAGGTCTGTCCAGTGGCGGTGCTGTAGAGTAACCCGCCCATCAGGTCAATCTCCCCATTTTTAAGCATTCCCATCAGGGTTTCCAGGCTTTCATCTATGGTTCCGGGAACCTCCACGAACTCATAGTCCCAGCCGGTGTACTGGGCGATCTCTTCCAGATATTCATACGTGTAGCCAAAATAGCGGCCGGTTTTGTCCTTATCTGTCAGCCCTGTCTGGATGGGATAAGCTACCCGCACTGTATGGTCATTCAAAGGGTCCGCCAGGGAAAGCCGGGCCGGAACCAAAATGAAGATCAAGGTTGTAAAAATAAAAAATGTGAATATATTTCGTAAACGCTGCGTGTTCATATTGCATCCCTTTCTGGGCGGAATGGTATCCTACTTATTATACAATGAAGTGAAGATTAGGGCAAGCCAGGTATTTTTCATAAAAGCAGATATAACTGTTCCACGTACCTGGCATTTGTGGTATAATGTGGATACTTGGCGGAATGGAACAACAAGCAGCAAAGGAGATTATATGGAAGAAAATGGTAAAAAGAACGGCGGCCTTCTGTCCTGCAGACCGATTATTATTGCGTTGATAGCAGGCATATGTGCGGTCATATGCGCGGCAATTCTGACGAATGGCCTGGTGACCTACAAGAAGAGCGCAGTGGGCGGCGGAATCACGGCAACAGGGTCAGCCAGCGTGGATTTTGAGGCGGACATGATCGTGTGGAGGGGAAGCTACTCCGTTCACGGCGGCACGCCCAAGGAAGCCTACTCCGTGATTAAGAAGGACGGGGACCTGATCAAAGAATATCTGAAGGAGAACGGAGTGTCTGAGGATGAGATGGTATTCAGCTCGGTCAGCATTTCCCAGACCTATACCTCCATGTACGATGAGGAAGGACGGTATGTGGGGGATGTGGAGGACGGCTATGACCTGACCCAGAGCATGACCGTGTCCTCTTCCGATCTGGATAAAGTGGAGAATATCTCACGGGACATCACCAAGCTGATTGAATCCGGGGTAGTGCTGGAATCCGACCACCCGGAATATTACTACAGCAAGCTGGACGAGATGAAGCTGGATCTGATCTCCAAGGCCACGGCCAATGCAAAGGAGCGCATTGACCTGGTGGCCCAGGGCAGCGGCGCACAGACGGGTCAGCTGCTGAACGCCAGCCTGGGCGTGTTCCAGATCACCGCCGCTAATTCAGGGACAGAGTCCTACAGCTACGGCGGCTCATTTGACATCAGTTCCAGGTTTAAGACAGCCAACATAACCGTTCGGCTGAACTATTCAGTAAAATAAAGGACAATTTTGGAGGACCAGAGAAATGGCAGAAAAAAGTGCAGTGGAATTATTTGACATGAAGGTAGCCCACATTGGAATCAACGCGGCAAACGCAGCCGAGGGAGGCGTGTGGGCCAACGAATTCCTGACCCTGATGGGCCTTCCCATCCGGGAGACGCCCGTATCCTATTTCAATGGGGAGCTGGTGGAGATCATGAAGGAGAACGGCCGCGGGACAAACGGACATATCGGCTTCTCCGTCAATGACTGTGAGGCAGCGATCCGTTACTTTGAGGAGCGCGGCATGAAGTCCATCCCTGAGACCAAACAGTTTAAGGAGGACGGAACCTGCAAGTTCACCTACTTTGAGGGCGAGATCGGCGGCTTTGCCATCCATATTTTGGAGCGGTAAAGGGCTGAGATGCGTACAATAAAGCTCCCGGTATTCAGCATGATTTGTGCTGAATGCCGGGAGCTTTTTGCTGCATCTCACTGCTTTTTCTTTTTCGAATTCCCCCGGTCCAGCCGTATGCTCTCCAGATACGCATACAACTGGGGGTCCACATTGTCAAACAGCCGGTTCTTCCGGGACGGGGTCCGCTCCAGATGGCGGGTGTGGATCTCATCGTTTGTCTCTGAGATCTCTTTTTGCAGGTCCCTGGCGGACAGGCGCATGGCGCCTTTGCCCATGATAATGATCTGCTCTAATTTGTCTGAGGTGGCCACAGCTACCTGGAATCGACGGCCGATCTGCTGGGTCACCTTCTCAATGTACTGGTCCGCGGTCTCAGCCTCCTTGGTGAAGATCACATGGATGTTGTGGTACGCAATTACCTCCCCCGGATTCCCCTTGACCTTGTAGCCGTCAAATACCAGGATCACCTTGCATTTCTTGTAGCCCTGGTAATTGCACAGGATGTCCTGGAGCCTGGTTCTGGCGGCATCCAGATTCACCTCGGCCAGCGCCTTTAACTCCGGCCAGGCAAATATAATATTGTAGCCGTCCACAAGGAGATATTCGCAGGTCATATGCATTTCCTTTCAAAAATCTAATTATCTAAAACCCGGATTTTCTCCACATATATTTTGCGGAACAGCAGGGTGGTCAGCACCACGGAGGTAAGCTCCGCAATGGGGATGGAGTACCAGACTGCGTGAAGGCCCAGGCGGGTTGCGAAGATGTAGGCCAGAGGCAGGATGCACACCAGCTGTCTGGCCACGGACACCAGCAGGCTGTATACGCCGTTGCCCAGGGCCTGGAACACAGAGCCCACGATGATGCAGTAGCCTGCGAACAGGAAGCTGAGGCTGATGATCCGCAGGGCCGGAACCCCGATTGCCAGCATGTGTTCGTCTGCCTGGAACATCTTTAACAGGTCCGGGGTGAAGAGCTGGAAGATCACCAGGCCTGCCAGCATGATGCCCACTGCGATGTAGATGCTCAGGCGCACGGTAGCCATGATGCGCTTTCTGTGCCTGGCGCCGTAGTTGTAGGCCACAATGGGGATCATGCCGTTGTTCAGTCCGAAGATGGGCATAAAGATAAAGCTCTGAAGCTTAAAGTATACGCCGAACACCGCCACCGCGGTCTCCGAAAATGTGATCAGGATCTTGTTCATCCCAAAGGTCATCACAGAACTGATGGACTGCATGATAATGGAAGGGACGCCCACGGCATAGATCAGGCGGATGGTCCTGCCATGGGGCTTAAAGCCCTTAAAATGTACCTTTACGTCATGGTTCTTAGCGTGGTTGAAATACATGGCCAGAAGCATGGCCACGATCTGACCGAACACAGTGGCCCCGGCAGCGCCCTGGATTCCCAGCTTGGGAAAGCCCAACAGGCCGAAGATCAGAATGGGGTCAAGTATAATGTTGATGATTGCGCCGGTGCCCTGGGTGATCATGCTGTAGATGGTGCGTCCTGTGGATTGCAGAATGCGCTCATACATCATTTCCCCAAAGATACCGCAGCTTAAGATGCAGCAGATCTGGAGATACTGGACGCCGTAATTGATGATCTGTTCATTGTTGGTCTGGCTCTCGAAGAAGATCCTGGCTCCGAACATACCGAACAGCGCAAAGGCCACAAAGCCCAGAAACGCCAGAAACACGCCGTTGGAAGCAGCCAGATCAGCCATCTCCTGGTTCTTCTCGCCCAGGGATCTGGACAGCAGGGCATTGACGCCCACGCAGGTCCCCGCAGATACCGCAATGATCAGGTTCTGGATGGGGAATGCCATGGATACCGCAGTCAGGGCTTCCTGGCTGATCATGGCTACGAAAATGCTGTCTACAATGTTGTACATGGCCTGGACCAGCATGGAAATGATCATGGGCAGGGACATGGACAGCAGCAGACGGTTGATGGGCATTGTGCCCATTTTGTTCTCTTGTGTCATAGAATTTCATACTCCTTTATCTTGTGTAACCTATCCTTTGTGCATACAGCACATATGTTCACTATTTTACAGTTTTGCGGAAGGAAAGTCAAGAACAGTTAATGCCGGCTGATGATAGCTCCCAGGCAGTTCCTGCGGTAATCTGCCGGGGAGCGGCCGGTTTTCTTCTTGAACACTCTGCTGAAATAATGGACGCTCTTAAAGCCGCACTGCTCCGCAATCTCCGTGACGGAGCAGGAGGAGAAATACAGCAGTTCCTTGGCCCTGGAGATTCTGCGGCTGGAGATATACTCCACGGCTGACTGGTGGAATTCCCGGCGGAACAGTCTGCCCAGCTGCCGGGGATTTTGCCGGGCAATATCGCATAGAACGGGCAGGGAGAGATCTTCCCCCAGATGCCGGTCCACATGGGCGCAGACTGCGTTCAGGGATGGGGAGGAGAGAACGTTCGGTGAAGAGGCCGGGAGGGAAGAGCCAGTAAGTCCCCGGGTAGGAAATGCCGGAGAACAGGTGCCGCTGTCCCTGGAACGGCTTACCATGGCCGGAACCAGAAGCTGTTCCAGATATAAAGAGCACAGGTCTGTGTAAAATGCTGGTTTCAGGCTGCATTCCTGGAGTATTGCCAGGAACAGGTCCCTGGCCCAGGCGGGGGAGGGGAGGTTGTGAGGCAGCTTTACAAGCTCCCGCACCATGTGGTGGGAAGTGCATGTAAAAGACAGGTGGAGGATTGTCAGCCGGGACCTGCTGACAGGCTGCGGAAGGGCTACCTCAAGGGATGGGAAAAAGAACAGGCTGTCCCTGCCGCAGGGCCAGCTGGAGCTGTCCACAGTCAGAAGCCCGCTGCCGTCAAACACATAAAACAGATGAAACAGACGCTCCTGGTTCATAGGCAGAAGAGGGCGTTCCAGGAATCCGCACCCCGACAGCCGCAGATCCTGTATCATATGGTCTCCTTTCCGTAGTTGTCCTTCATGATGTTATTGGCGTAGTTCACGCCACCTTCAATGTGGGCGTTCATCAGGCCGGCCGCGCTGACGCTGTCCCTCTTGGCAATGGCCTCATAGATTTTGCGATGGAAGATCACTGAGTGTTCCAGGGCGTTTAAGGGGGTCAGTCCCATACTGATGGAGCCGTCCACCAGGTCGCTGAGCAGCTCCTGGATGGTGATCAGGATCTGGTTGTGGGTGCAGCGGGCTACCTGGTAATGGAACTGGACGTCCAGCTCATTGTACTGGCGCAGCTTGCCCGCGCGGGCTGTCTCCGCCATCTTGGACAGCGGCTTTTTGACCTGGGCCAGGTCCTCGGGGGTGGCGTTTAAGGCGGCCAGCTCCGCAGACTTGCATTCAATGATCTGACGGATCTCGAAGATATCCTTCAGGCTGTTGTTGTCCATGGACAGCATGGGGAGCAGCGTTTTTATGTAGGCGTTGGGCGTGATCTCCCGCACAAAGGTTCCGGCCCCCTGGCGGACTTCCACGATGCCCATGATGTCCAGCTTGCGGACCGCTTCCCGCACAGTGATCCGGCTGACTCCAAACTGAGCGGCCAGCTCCGCCTCCACCGGAAGCTTCTCCCCCGCAAGATACTGTTTGCCGGTAATCATGGAGCGGATCTGGTCCGCAATCTGGTCCGAAAGACGCACGCGCTGTACTGGCA